>DRHQ01000084.1 GCA_011049545.1 Candidatus Aminicenantota bacterium
GCATTTTTCCGAAATAACTCCAGCACCTCTAATACTCTTGAGGCTGATATGTTTAATATTCTTGCCATTTCTCTTCCGCTGTACTTCCTTTCCGGGTTAAGACACATAAGTTTCATCACTGCTATTTTGACCTTGCTTGCAAACAGTTCTTCTAACGTATTATGGAATTTCATTTACTTAATGTACGTTTTATCGTTCATATGATAGATTTATTGCTTACTTGTTCACTTTATCGAACAATATTATAAATATTTATTTAAAAAAGTGCAAGTAAAGATTTTTTATAAATTGATCTCCTTTCTTTCGGCTCTTCTCTCCAGTATGGAAATATTGCAAGCCAATATTTCATATTTTATTTTAAAAAATGGATTTTCTCAGACAGGAAAATATAAGAATTGACAACAGAGATGGAAAAAAGAAGACAGGCTACTTTTTCCGGAATAAAGAGGACTTTCCCTGAGGCCAGGCCTTGTCATGGAGAATATAAATCATTCTGCCCCTAATTCAAGCACAATTATTCCAGTGTCATCGCAAGGAGCGAAGAAGATTCCTTCGCTTTGCTCGGAACAGATTAGCGATCTCGTAATAAAAGGTTGAGATTGCCGCGCTTCGCTCGCAACGACGGATTGCCACACCCTTTCAAGGCTCGCAATGAAATTGTAAAAATATATATTGCGTTTATAATAGTAATCTAGGCATCCATATGATAGGACTTGACCCTGATGATGCAGAAAAAATAACCTGTCTCCTTTTTTATATCTTTTTAATATGTTAATAATAAAGGCTTGGACTCATTATTATGAATTAAAAAAGTTGCTTGACAAATATCCTATAATTATGATAGGATTAATATTGTATATAAAATCTAGCAAAGGAGAGAAAAATGATAAAATTTACGGTTCCAAGAATTGCACATTGTTCCGAAGGATGTAAGCATTCATCCTGAGTAAGATGTAAAACTGCTCATCTATCCTTCTTCAATATTTTTGTATGGGTTTGATTCATCAAACCCATATTTTTTTTAGCGTTTTATCTTATCTTTTATTTTATTCGAGAGTCTTGTTTTGTCCTATTTTTAAGACTTCGCTGAATTAACGATTCTTTTGACAATATCGGAACTGGAGCGGCCTTCAAGATAGGGAATGATCTCGACTTCCCCACCCGCGTCTTCAACCTCTCTTTTCCCTACAACCTCCTCTGGTTTCCAGTCTCCGCCTTTGACTAAAACATCTGGTAGAAGCCGGGCTATGATTTTCTGCGGAGTCTCCTCGGAAAAAGAGGCGAGGTAATCTATATCCTCGATGGCCGTTAAGATTTCAATCCTCTCTTTCAAAGGAAATATGGGACGTGATGCCCCCTTTATCTTTCTGAGCGAAAAATCGTCATTGACAGCCACGATAAAAACATCACCCTTTTTCCTGGCTTCCCTGAAAAGATGAATGTGCCCGCTGTGGAGAAGGTCAAAGCAGCCGTTTGTAAAAACAACCTTTTTTCCCATGTGTTTTAGCTGATTTCTGATCTTCACAAGGTCAGCAAGGTTTTTAAATTTTTTATCCATCGCTGAATAAGCTTACTATTTGCTCCTTATAAAAGCTAGATTAACCTGCCTCGGCATGAATTCTCCCTCGAAATATTTCTTCTGCTTCGGCTGTGTAATTTTCTCCTTTGCCATAAAGAATGAAAGGAGGAAGAATGGCTTCTTTTTCAGAATAGAAATCGCACTCCGCCAGAAACAGGTTCGGAGGACTATCTTGGCGGGGATAGACAAAACGAATAGATTTTATCTTCAATCCGTTCCTATCTATCGCTTGAAATAAATCATCTTTCCTTTTCGCAAGATAAACAAAATAAGCCCTTCCTTCACTTTTGAGCAGTGTCGCTGTTTTTTTTAATATACCAGAAATATCACATTTCAACTCGTGCTTGGCGATAGATTTTTCCAGGGAAGAACTCAAATGACCTTCCCCCTTTTTAATATAAGGAGGATTCGAAAAGATAACATCGAACTTTTTCCCCGGATGATACTGGCGTAGATCTTCGCGGATTATGGAGATTATTCTTTCAAGATTATTGAGTTTTACATTTCGCCTGGCTATATCCGCCAAAGCTTCCTGAATCTCCACGGCGGTGATGTGTCTAAAAGGCTTAATGCTCAAAAGAAGAGAAATAATGCCGTTCCCGGCTCCCAGCTCTAAAATATCATCAGAGCGCTTTGTTTGAATAAAATCAGCTAAGAGGGGAGCATCTACTGAAAACCGGTATCCCTCTCTCTTCTGCAAGACAAGAATGCGGCCTCGATAAAAGGAATCAAGAGTCTCATCCTCGCCCTTCAATTGGCTTCTCAGTTTCATCTTCACTCAATTCAGTAAAAACAAGCACTCTCTCAGGAAAGACTTCAGCATATCCTCCTTGCACAAATAAGATTTTTTCTTTTTCGGTAACCCGGTATGTGATCCTTCCTGTTCCTAGAGCCAAGAATAGTGGACGGTGGCCGGGGAGTATCCCCAAATAGCCATCCAGGCTCGGGAGGGAAAGCTCCTGAACCTCTTCATCTACCAATAACTTCCGAGGAGCAATGACTTTGAGTCGAAGAGACGATGGTAATTTCTGGGTCATGCTGATTTTAATTCCTCTGCCTGCTGGATAACGTCCTCCACATTTCCTACCATATAGAAGGCCTGCTCAGGTTTATCATCGTGTTGACCTTCTACTATCTCTTTGAATCCCTTCACGGTCTCCTCAATGGTTACATATTTCCCAGGCCTTCCGGTGAATACCTCTGCAACATAAAACGGCTGGGAAAGGAACCTTTGAATCTTTCGAGCACGGGCAACGATTGCCTTATCCTCTTCCGAGAGTTCCTCTATGCCTAGAATGGTAATGATATCTTGAAGGTCTCTATACCTCTGAAGAATTTCCTTGATGCTCCTCGCCACCTTGTAGTGTTCCTCACCCACAACTTTTGGATCCAGTATTCGAGAATAAGAGGATAAGGGATCAACAGCAGGATAGATGCCAATTTCGGTGAGAGCCCGTGAAAGGTTCGTGGAGGCATCTAAGTGAGAAAAAGTTGTGGCTGGCGCTGGATCGGTGAAGTCATCTGCGGGCACATAAATAGCCTGGACAGAAGTGATTGATCCCTTATTAGTTGAAGTAATCCTCTCTTCGAGCTCTCCGAGTTCAGAGGCCAGGTTAGGCTGATAACCGACCGCAGAAGGCATCCTTCCCAACAGCGCTGAGACCTCTGAACCTGCCTGGACGAAACGAAAGATATTATCGATGAAGAGGAGGATATCCTGGTTCATCTCATCCCGGAAATATTCAGCAACAGAAAGAGCAGCCAATCCAACTCGGAGTCTTGCTCCGGGAGGTTCGGTCATCTGACCGTAGATGAGAGAAGTCTTATCGATGACTCCTGATTCCTTCATCTCCAGCCAGAGGTCATTTCCTTCTCTTGTTCTTTCTCCCACGCCCGCAAAAACAGAATAACCTCCGTGTTTTTTGGCTACGTTGTTGATCAGCTCCATGATGATGACGGTTTTTCCAACACCTGCTCCTCCAAAAAGGCCGACCTTTCCCCCTTTCAAAAAGGGCTGGATAAGGTCAATCACCTTGATTCCGGTCTCAAACATCTCGAGCTTGGTGCTCTGCTGCCCCAGGGACGGAGGTGGACGATGGATGGGATACTTCACCTTGGCCTCGATAGGTCCCAGATGGTCAACTGGCTCGCCAATGACATTCATCACTCGTCCCAGAGTTGCCTCTCCGACTGGAACTTGAATGGGATTCTGCAAATCAATGGCTTTCATTCCTCGAGCCAGGCCGTCTGTGGGATGCATAGAAACACACCTCACCTTATCTTCCCCCAGATGCTGTTCCACCTCAACCACAATATCTACTGAAGCAGTAGTATCTAATTCTTCGCCCTTGTGCTGATCAATCCTTATCCCAAAGTCCCTCTTGGTTTCTTGAACAGATGTGGGAGTAGTATCATCGAATCTTTCACTTGTGATTCGAATCGCGTTGTATATTTCGGGAAGTTCAACATTCTTGAATTCGATGTCCACAACTGGCCCGATAACCTGGACGACCTTCCCGATCTTTTCTTCTTTTTTTTCTTTTGCTTTAGATTTTGCCTTCGGCTTTATTTTAGGTTTATCTTTTGTTTTTTCGGAAGTTTTCAGTTTTACTTTTACCATGCTTCTCTCCAAATCCTCTATTTTCCTGTCAGGGCCTCGACGGCTGTCATAATTTCCAGAAGTTCCTCGGTGATTGAAGCCTGTCGAATCTTATTTAAGACCATAGTTAGGTCACTTATTAAATCTTCAGCATTTCTAGTGGCATTATCCATTGCCATCATTCGAGCAGCATGTTCAGAAACTTGCGACTCAAAATAGAAATGTCTAATTTGACTCTCTATGTAAAAATGTAAAAGACTATTGAGGATAGAATCCGCTTCTGGCTCCCAGTCTGGAGGTAAAACTTCATGCGCTTCTCCCTCAGGAGTGCTAAGGGGAAGGAGCCTGGTAACAGTCACCCGGGGAGAAAGAATCGATTTGTATTCGTTGTAGGCCACATAGACAGCATCTGTTCTGTTGAAAACATAGTGTCGCATTAAAAACTGAGCCAATTCTTTCAGGTCTTCCAACGTGAGATCTTGAACTTGTTCTGAATAAACACGATCAACGGGAAATGGCTGCTTCCTAAAAAAACTTAAGGCTTTTTTCCCGATCAAAACCAAATTCACTTGAGAACGTTGAGCTTTCTCTTCAAAAAAAGACAAAGCTTTCTCTAATAAGTTTGAATTAAAAGCTCCACATAAACCCTTATCAGAAGTGATCACCAATCCCTCTATCTTTTTCTCTTCTCTCTCTATGCATAAAGGATGGACTTCTCTCTCAGCCCAGGAGACGACATCGGAGAGTAAATCAGGAGAATTGTGCCAGTGGGGACGAGCCTCCAGAACAGCACGTTGCGATTTCTTGAACTTAGCCGTGGATACTGTTTTCATGGCTTGTGTGATCTGTTGGGTGTTCTTGACACTTTTTATTCTTCTTCTGAGGTCGATTAGAGCTGGCATTTTTATGCTTTTCCTTCTTTAAGCCTGGAGTTAAACTCCTTTAAAGCTAAACCTATAGCTTCATCCAGATCTGCACTAAGCTCACGTTTCTCAGCGATTTCCTTCAAAAGCACCGCCTGTTCCTTTTCAAAAAATGCATAAAGTTTTTCTTCATATTCTTTGATCTGCTCAACTTCAATCTCATCTAAAAATCCTCTATTCCCTGCATAAATTATTAATATTTGTTTTTCGACCGGTAACGGGACATACTGATCCTGCTTCAGGACTTCAGTCAATCTTTCGCCTCTATCGAGCTGGGATTGACTCGTCTTATCCAGTTCTGTGCCAAACTGAGCAAAAGTTACTAACTCCCGGTACTGAGCTAAATCGAGGCGTAATTTTCCCGCCACCTGCTTCATGGCCTTGACCTGAGCATTCCCCCCAACTCTTGAGACAGATATGCCCACATTGATAGCCGGCCTTATCCCCGCGTTGAACAACTCAGGTTCTAAGTAAATTTGACCGTCTGTGATCGAGATGACATTTGTCGGAATATAACCTGAAACATCTCCTGCCTGTGTTTCGATAATAGGAAGCGCAGTCAAAGAGCCCCCTCCATGCTCGTCATTATACTTGGCTGCTCTCTCAAGCAATCTTGCATGGAGGTAGAAGACATCCCCAGGATAAGCTTCTCTTCCTGGAGGCCGCCTTAAGAGGAGGGATATTTCCCTGTAGGCGGCTGCATGCTTGGAAAGGTCATCATAGATGAGAAGAACGTGCTGCCCATTATCCCTGAAATACTCTCCCATAGCAACACCGCTGTAAGGAGCGAAGTATTGGAGAGGCGTAGGATCGCTGGCTGAAGCAGCCACCACTATCGAATAGTCCATCGCCCCATAATCCTCAAGCACTTTTATAATGTAAGCGACCGTGGAATTTTTCTGACCGATAGCTACATAAATACAGACGACATCCTTACCTTTCTGATTGATGATAGTATCTATGGCAATGGCTGTCTTTCCTGTCTGACGATCTCCTATGATGAGCTCTCTCTGGCCTCTTCCTATAGGAATCATGGTATCGATGGCTTTTATGCCGGTCTGCAGAGGCTCCTTCACTGGCTGGCGGTCAACAACACCCGGCGCTAAGCGCTCGACCACCATGGTGATATCGGTCTTTATTGGGCCTTTTTCATCTAAAGGTATACCCAGAGGATTCACCACTCTCCCGATCAAGGCTGGTCCGGCCGGAACCTGCATTATCCTGTGCGTGCGTTTTACCAAATCTCCTTCTTTTACAAGATGGCTCTCTCCCAGCAAGACAGAACCAACACTATCTTCCTCTAAATTCATGGCTAGACCATAAACTCCTTGAGGAAATTCCAGGAGTTCGTTGTACATAACCCTGTCCAGTCCATAAATCCTGGCAATTCCATCTCCAACATAAGTTACAGTCCCAACTTCTTTAATGTCGACTTCTGTCTTATATCCCTCGATTTGGCGTTGGATAATTTTACTTATTTCATCTGCTTTAATTTCCATTTTTCCGTCTATCCTTCAGAAATTTCTTCCTTAAGTTTCATCAAATTTCCTTTTATCGAGACATCATAAACAATGTTTTTTCTTCTTACCCAAAGTCCTCCAACCAATTCAGGATTGATTCTGTACTTCAATATAACCGGTCTTTTTTCCAATAATTCTAACTTTTTTTCTAACTTTTTCCTCTGGTCATCCGTGAAGGGAACAACAGAAGCCACTTCAAAAGTATAAGTTCCCTTCTGTTCATTCCAAACCTCAGGTAAGGACTCTACGATATCGGGAAATAGTTCAAGTCGATTGTTTTCAACAAGCAGCAAAATAAACCTTGAAGCTTTTTTGCCAAAAGATTGCTTGGCCAGTACTTCTTCGGCTATCTGTGTTTTTTTTGTCGTCGGCAGGAAGGGGCTGTAAAGAGTGTCTTTCAGCTTTTGGTGCATGCGGAGAAGCAGAGCAAAATTAGACAACTCCTGGCTGAGGGCCGAAAACTCTGCTTCATTTTTGATTGAGTTAACTAACCCTTGAGTGTATCTTTTTATGAGAATTTGATTTTTCATAGAGTTCGTCGAGTTTTTCTATGGATCTATCTATAAGAAAAGATTGGTCTTCAGGACTCATTTTTTTCTTAATTCTCTCTTCTGCCAATGCTGAAGCCAGTTCTGCTGTGTATTGTTTGAGATCTTGGATTCCTGCACGCATCAGCATTTCAATTTCTTGTTTGGCAAAATATTTTATCTTCTCCGCTTCTTGCTGAGCGAGTTGAATAACTCTCTCCCTTTCTTTTCGGCCTTCAATCTCTGCTTCCTTCTTTAGCTTCTCTATCTCGTCTTCCAGGGTTGCCAGGCGGGCATTTGCTTCTCGAAGCTTCAGTTCGGCTTCTCTTTGGGCATCTCCTGCTTCTTTAAGGCCCTGTTCTATCTTCTCGGACCTCTTCTGGAGAAAATTCCGGATAGGCTTATAAAGAAAATAAGCCAAGCCCCCGAATAAAACGATGAAATTGACGGTCTTCCCTATAAAATCCCTAACATTTGATGAATGTTCTTCATCTGCGGAAACCATGGAGATAAAAAACGGCAATAAAAGCAAAACGAGGAAGATTTTTCTTCTTGAAGTTTTCATTCTAAAAGCTTCTGCTCAATTCTTTCGGCCAGCAGCATGGCTTCAGCACTTAATTCTCTCCTCAAGCTCGTGGTCTGCTTCTCTAACTTCTCTTGAGCTTTTTCAACCTGACTCCTGTACTCTGTGCTTATTTCCGCTAGCATGCGTTCTCTCTCTTTTAAAGCCTCATGCTTAAGATTATCCTTTGTCTGCTCGGAGAGAATCCGCGCTGATTTTAGCCTTTCTTCAATTTCACAGACAGTTTTTTCATAGCCTTCTGTAAATTCCTGGAAGGCTTCTTGTCTCCCTTTAACTTTAGCTTCCCGTTCTTCCATGATCTTCCGAAGAGGATTAAAAAATAATCGTGAGAGGACAAAGACCATAATCCAGACTATTATAAATATAGCGATGAAGCTTGCATCAATATCAATCATTTTATAAAAAGAAAGATGAAAGAATTAGGCAAAAAATTTAACATCTTTAGTCTAAAAAAGCAAGCATATCTAGGAACGTGTAAGCATCTCCATTTCCTTGATAACTGGATGGTATGTTCAGGACAAAGGTTTTAGGAAATAGCTGCAGCGACCATTGAAAAAAGGCTCAGGCTATATGGTTCTAAATCACGGATTTGGGGATGCTTCCTGGGGATACTTACATATTTCCTTTTTAGAATGGGCCATTAGAAAACATCGCCTTTTTTTTGATTTCCCCTACTAAATAGAGAGAACCTGCAGCAAGCACACAGCCTTGGGAGCCAGCATTTCGAAGTGCCTTATCTATAGCCTGATTCATGTCTGGTTCCAAGACAATTCGATCCTGGAAGCTTTTGGCCTGCTTCTTTATATCTTCTGGCAAGGCTGCCCTGAAGTAAGGGAACCGAGTTAGAATGATTTTTTTAGCCAGGGGAAACAGGATATCAGTTATTTTGGCAATTTCTTTATCTCGCATAATAGCAAAGACAAGGATGAGGGGAGAGGACGGAAAATCCTCGAAATATTTTTTTAAAGCTCGAACCCCTTCTTCGTTGTGGGCCCCGTCCAGAATGACCAGCGGATTACGGGAGACGATTTCCAGACGGCCTTCCCATTTTGTTTTCTCTACACCGCTCACAATCTTTTTCTTCTCCAGTCTCTTCCAGGCTGTAGAGAGCTGCTCTGAGGCAGCAATAGCCACAGCTGCATTTTTTCCTTGGTGTTTTCCTTGAAGAGAGGGCGTGAATGAGTAATCCTCCTTGCCTTTTCTGTAGACAAAAGAATATCCTCTAGCAGTCTTCTGGGTGATAAAACTTTTCTTCCCGGAGAAAACTGCATGAAAGGGAGCTTTAAGCTCTTCAGCTCTCTTCTTAATGGTTTCATGGGCTTCGCCTTCCTCAACTCCGCAAACAACAGGAATGCCGCGCTTCGCGATCCCTGCTTTCTCAAAAGCTATCTCGCTCAGAGTTTCACCCAAAAATTTCTTATGTTCCCCGGAGATGGTGGTAATAACTGAAACAGAAGGTTCCACTACATTAGTAGCATCAAATCTACCGCCCATGCCCACCTCCAAAACAGCCATATCCACCTTTTGCTCTTCAAAATAAAGGAAAGCCAAACAGGTGAGCAGCTCAAAATAGGTAGGCGGTGAAAGTAATTTTTTCAAAGCGATTAACTGCTCAATTCTCTCCCTGAGGATTGTCAGCCACTTGCAGAAGCTCCGAGGCGGTATGAGCTTATTTCCGATTTGAATTCTTTCTTCGACTCTAACCAGATGAGGGGAAGTAAAGAGACCCACCCGAAAGTTATGGAGGATTAAAATTTGGGCAAGCATGGCACAGACAGAACCTTTCCCGTTTGTTCCTGCCACTAAAACCGAAGCGTATTTCTGGTGGGGATTGTCAAAGGAAGAAAGAACGGTGCTTACATTATCCAGACCAAACTTAATGCCTAAATTTTGGATTTCTTCGAGATACCTCTGGCATTGCTCGTAGTTCATTCAGATCTGTTGAGGAAGAGGTTTAAGGCTCTAATAATATAAGAGCACATTTTTTTCCTGTTTACTACATCATCAAGCATTCCATGCTCGAGGAGAAACTCAGATCGCTGGAATCCTTTGGGCAGTTTTTCTTTTATGGTTTGTTCAATAACCCGGGGTCCCGCAAATCCAACGAGCGCATTTGGCTCTGCGATATTGATATCACCTAACATGGCAAAGCTAGCTGTCACTCCGCCGGTAGTAGGATCAGCCAGGACAGAAATGAATGGAATACTAGCCTCGTTTAGATTGGCTATCGCAGAGCTTGTCTTCATAAGCTGCATCAGAGAGAGGATACCTTCCTGCATTCTTGCACCCCCTGAACAAGAAACAGTGATGAAGGGCAAACGCTCCTTAAGGGATAACTCAGCAGCCCTAGTTATTTTTTCTCCCACTACAGAACCCATACTGCCTCCCATAAAGGCAAATTCCATGGCTGAGATAATGACTTTAATCCCTCCCATTTTTCCTTCAGCGTTCAAAACCGCATCAGGAAGCGACGTGCGCTTTTTGTATTCCTTCAGTCTATCAGAATATTTCTTGCTATCTTCAAACTGGAGAGGGTCCTGAGGAAAAATATTCTGGTCCAATAGACTATATTTGCCATCATCAAAGAACATTGTCAGGCGCTCAGATGCCGATAGTCTGAAGTGGAAGCTGCAGACAGGACATACTGATAGATTATCCAAGATATCCTGCTTATACAAAATACGACGGCAGTTGTTACATCGAGTCCACAAATTAGACATGAATCTTCACTGAATATCCATCAGTTCATTCTGGAAAATCATTTTCTCCCAAAATCCTATTTTTTCTTAAGCATCTCTGTAAGAGTCTCGATCACGGAATCTGGATCTGGAAGCCCTGGAATCTCTGAAATATCTTCCTCTACTTCTCCTCCCTCCCCGATTAGATCCAACACGCGATTCACTAATTTATCCTGATCATAAGGCTTCTCAAAATAATCAGAAGCGCCAAATGTGCGTAAAGCCTCATTCCTATACTGATGACCCTTGTAAACTGCTGTAACAATGATAACAGGAACTCTTCCTTTGGTATCTTGGTAGATCTTCTGAGCCAGGTCAAAGCCATGCAATCTGGGGAGCATAGCTTCAAGGAGGACTAAATCTGGCTCATCGGCTTTAAATTTCTCGTAGGCATCAACACCGTCCATGGATGTCATGACCTCGATTTCATAGGCTTCAAAAAGCTTGGATAAAGACTCTATGCTTTTTGTATCGTAGTCGACGATAAGAATCTTTTTTCCTGCCATGGCATCTCTTCAAAAGTAAAAATTTTAGAATAAACCACTTAGATTGTCAATGAATGATGGGGTGGCGCAAGTGGGAATAAAGAGGACAGGCCCCTTTTTCTCGCCCTAGCTTGGCTAAGGCTGTAGGGTGAAAAAACCGTGAGAAAGGCTTAGCAAGCGTTGTGAGGAGCGAAGCGACGAAGCAATCTCTCCAATAAGGAGAAGATAGCAAAGTCTTGGGAATAAATGGGGCCAGGCCCCATTTATTTGGCCCCATTTATTCCTTGGGGCAAAAGCAACATGTTTTTGAACCATATGGCCTGAGCCTTTCTTCAATGGTCGCTAAAGCTATTTCCCTTAACATATATTTAGATTATAACAATCGGTTATCGCAGATTTGGAAATGCTACGAAGGCTATATAAAAAAGGAGGAGAACAGGGCTGCTCTCCTCCTCGATACGAAAATGAAGTCTGAGTATTATTTTTTCTTCAAATAAACACTGCCGCTAAAGGTAGAAAGTTTCACCAAAGGTCCTCCTTTGTTGACAACTCCAGATATTCGTTTCTTACTGATTTTACCTGATATCTTAATGTCAAAATCGCTCGTGATGCTTCCGCTGAAAGTATTTGCTTCAAGGTCAAAACCAGAATCCGCAGGCAGGGTCATCTCAATTCTTCCGGTATGAGTTTTAAGAATATATCTCCCATCACGATTAATCTTTCCATCATAAATAACTTTACCAGTTACTGTATTACCATGCACAACGCTGGCCTCGGAAACATCCCTCAGCTCTATCCTGCCTGTAACCACATTGGCTTCTATTGATCCTCTGATATGGCTCACGGTTATCTTCCCTGTTACTGCCTCCATAAACACATCTCCTGTAATATCCTGAAGGTCAATTTTTCCAGTCACAGTTTCACAGTCCACTCCTTTATCCGCTTTTTTTACCACAATTCCTCCTGTCACTAAATTAACCTTAACAGCGCCGCCAATCTTTTCGAGGTCAACATTACCTGTCACTGATTCGATCTTAACAGATGCCTTTGCTGGTATCATCAAGCTATACTTGACGGAAACATTCAAAGATCTTCTGTTCCAGGTTTTTCCTCCTTCTGGGTATTTGGTTTTAATCCGAAGAGTATTGCCTTCTTTTTCAACCTCAATCTTGACCAAGCCTACATTTTCTTTTGCTTTATCTAGGGTCGAGGCTCTAGAAATCTTGGTAGCATCAATCTTAACCTCTCCCTTATTCCAGCTTTTAACATCTATGCTTCCGGTTATGTTCTTTAAAGTAACCTTCCCATCCTTTGCCAAACTGACAGTTTTTTCGAACTTCTCTTCGTATTTCTCCTTGGCTGCTGCCTCGGCGGCATAAAATCCCATAAGGAAAAATAATCCGGCCAGGATGGCCACCCACTTTGCTGTTTTGTATGATTTCATAATAGACCTCCTATTTTAATCCTTATATTATTGTCTTGAATTCCCTTCTCGGGGAAGACGCTTGTTTTGTTTCCATCATTTCATTAAGAAAATTCATTTTTCCCCTGTAAGCGGCCAGCAAATAATTCCTGACGTCAATATTCTCAGGATTCTGGAGAACCATATGCCGGCAGGCCATTATGGAAGAATCGATGACTTCAAGGTTGCTCGTAAAAACCTGAGCGATCTGAGGATCCATCTGCCCCTCCTGCGCAGAAATCGCCTCCTCCAGGGCCTTTATAGCCTTTTGATAATGGTGCTCAGCCTCATCCAATTTGGCAAGCGTGTATTTCTGCAGATTATCTCTGTCCAGAAAATCCCTTCCTGTCCAATGCCGCAATCCTATTATCACTGCACCAACTATGAAAGCCAAAATCACTGCCGAACTTAATGCATACTTAAGCTTTGGCGGGGAAAAAATAAGGCTAAACCAGGCTCTTTTCCGCGGCTTGAAAGCCAGGACTTTCTGTTCCTCTGGTTTCAATCCTGCCTTTATTTTAAGCCATGTTCGGTCTGAGGGTGCATGCTCTTCTAACTTCTTGGCATCCTCGACAATCGCCTCAAAGTCCTCTAAAAGATGCTTGCAACCCGGGCAGACATCGAGATGCTTCTCAACGGAGGCGCTCTTCCGAGCTTGAAGACTCCCATCGATATATTCGCTTATTAATTTCCTCGCTTTAGAGCATCTCATTTTCCTCTCTCCTTAAACATGGTTTTATTTCCAAGGTACTCGCGGATCTTCATCCTCGCTTTGAAAAGCTGAGACTTGGATGTCCCCGTCGAGCATCCCAGCATCTGGGATATTTCCCTGTGCTTAAAGCCTTGAACGTCATGAAGGATAAAAGTGCTTTTCATTTTGTCCGGCAGGTTCTGTATGGCATCATCCAGCGACTTCTTCATTATCTCATCACCAGATTTATAATTTTCCCCCTCAATCTTTCCTTCTACCTCATCTAGAGGTAATGTTCTCTGAAGTTGGCTTTTCTTTCTCCGTAAATAGCTATAACAGGTATTAACTGCTATACGATAAATCCAGCCTACAAAAGTCTCCTCGTTCCGGATGTCATGGAGGTGAGAAAAAACTTTGAGGAAAATATCCTGCAACAAATCTTCTGCCATTTCGCTATTATAGGTGTAACGATAAACCAGGTTGAATAGGGGACGGTTAAAATGATTGTAAATGGCCTCCATAGCCTGGATGTCTCCCTTGCGGCTGCGCCTAATCACGTCTTTAAGGAAAAAAGAGTCTGAGAGATTTCTTCCATTAGCCAGCTTTTTTTCTTCTTCAGCCATGATTCTGCTCTCTGTATCGAGTTCCATTGTAGCAGAATAAGCAACACTTATTCTATACTGCGTTTCATGGATTGCGGTTACTACTGGAAAAAACATCTATACTTTTCTCCTCATTTTATTATGATGAAACAGAGGTCCAGAAGGTTGCCTGCCTTTTTAAAAAAAATTGCTTAAGAAATCTTTTATTGAATATGAAAATGTTATATTGAATTCGAAATCTCATTTTAGCTAGAAGTCTTGTTTAATCCATGTTAAAAAATGCATTATGGGAAAGTAAGGACGGTTAGCAATGAAAAAATTAAAATTCTTTGGACATTTTTTCATATTATTAAGACAAACGCGATTATTCCAGTGTCATCGCGAGGAGCGAAGCGACGTGGCGATCTCGTCTTATAGGATGAGATTGCCACGCTGCGCTCGCAATGACATTGCAACAATATATATTGCGTTTATATTAGTTTTTGGGTTCTTGGCCATTACCCTCCATCCTGCAGAGGGAGCAAGAAAAGAGAACCTTATGGTCAAAGGACTCTCCGAGCCTGTTGAGATCATCAAGGACCAGTGGGGAATCTCTCATATTTACGCTCAGAACGAGAAGGATCTCTTCTTTGCTCAGGGATTCAATATAGCCAGAGACAGACTCTTCCAGCTTGAAATTTGGCGGCGGCAGGCAACAGGAACCATGGCAGAAATTCAAGGCCCTAAAGCCCTCATGCGTGATATCGGGTCGCACCTTCTCAAAGCTCGGGTTGATATGAAGCAAGAGATGAATCATTACCATCCCCGGGGAGAAGAAATCATCCCTTCCTTCGTCAGGGGGATCAATGCTTATATCGACATCACCAACAAAAATCCAGACCTCCTTCCTCTTGAGTTTCCCCTTTTGGGCCTTAAACCGGGCCATTGGACTCCTGAAGTCGTTGTCTCCCGCCATAACGGACTCTTCCGGAACGCTGGCTATGAAATCGACTTTGCTCAATCGGTCAATGTATTAGGTGCTCAGAAATTAAAGAACCTGCTCAACCTTCATCCCGGCGATCCTTCACTCAAACCAGACGAAGGGCTTGACCTGGGTCTTATCTCAGACAATATTTTAGAGCTTTATTATGCCTCGAGAGCTCGCGTAAGATTCGGACCCGAGGATATCATTGACCCATCTCATAAGATAAATCAATCTCCATCCCCTCCTCTTGGCCTCACAACTTTTCCGAGTGGAAAAGTGGAAAAAAATGCTTTTTACGCTTACAAGAAACTATTGCGTTCCTTTTTTGTTCCACCTTCCCTGGCCACACAATTGCATCATGAAATGGATTTGGGGAGCAACAATTGGGTAGTCAGGGGTAAACTCACCTCCTCCGGCTATCCTATGATGGCCAACGATCCCCACCGCAGCCAACAAATTCCCTCGCTAAGGTATTGGGTCCATCTAGTGGCGCCTGGGTGGAATGTGATCGGAGGCGGAGAGCCTGCCCTGCCTGGTGTATCCATCGGCCACAATGAATACGGCGCCTGGGGGCTCACAATTTTTTCCGTAGACCAGGAAGATCTATACATCTATGAAACCAATCCGGCTGATCCCAACCAGTATCGATATCAGGGAAATTGGGAAAAAATGAAGATCATTCAAGAAAAAATTCGGATAAAGGGCAAGTCAGCGGTTACTGTCGACCTCAAATTCACCCGGCACGGTCCGGTCCTCTACGAAGATAAGAATCACCATAAGGCTTATGCCTTGAGAGCAGCCTGGCTTGAGATTGGAGCAGCACCGTATCTAGCAAGTCTGCGAATGGATCAGGCCCAAAACTGGGAAGAGTTCAGAGATGCTTGCAGCTTCTCCAGAACCCCATCAGAAAACATGGTCTGGGCCGACGTGGAGAACAACATAGGATGGCAAGCAGTGGGAAATCACGCCCCTTCGAAAAAACTGGAACGGGCTCCTTCCAGTACCAGGAGACGGGCGGTATGAATGGAAGGGCTATCTTCCTATAAAAGATCTACCCCACACTTTCAACCCGCCTGAAGGTTATTTTGCCACAGCAAACCAAGATAATATTCCACCAGGTTATCCCTACGATATAGGATTTATATGGACTGATCCTTACCGTTTTTCCCGGATACAGGAGTTTCTTAGTTCAGGCCGAAAACTGGCCATAACAGACATGATGGAGCTGCAGCAAGATTTCCTCTCCATTCCAGCCCGAACACTGGTCCCGCTTCTAAAGGAGCTCCCTTCAACTGATATAAGGACTCAGAAGGCACTAAAAATGCTTCTCTCTTGGGATTATGTGATGAACCCGGATTCTGTTGAAGCGGCCATATACATGAGCTGGGAGAGGCGACTTTCAAGAAATGTTTGGGATCTTTATATTCCGGAGGAAGCGCGAAGAGTCTTCCCACGCCGTTCTCTTAAAAAAATGATTGATTTTCTCCAAGCCCCAGATAGCCAGTTCGGCCCCAACCCCTCCTCTGCCAGAGACGCTCTTCTCATCAAGAGCCTTGAGGAAGGGATTTCGGGCCTTGTTAAGCGCCTGGGATCGGATACGAGCAAGTGGCAGTATGGACAGGAGAAATTCCACCACATCAAAATCCGGCATATGCTAGGCAGCACTGTCAAGCCTGAACTTCGAGCTGAGCTTGAAGTCGGACTTTACCCAGGGGAGGAAATAGCTATACAGTAAATGCTACATCAAGCGGTTATAACCAGACTTCTGGTGCTTCTTTCCGGATTATCGCTGATCTTGGAAATTGGGATAACTCCTTAGGAACAAACAGCCCCGGGCAGTCAGGAGACCCAAACAGCCCTCACTATGCTGACCTTTTTGATATGTGGGCCAAGGCAAAATATTTTCCGATCTTTTTCTCACGAACCAAGATAGAATCAGCGGCTGAGAGTGTAACAATCCTAAAACCTGCATTGTAGGGATTTGATTCACTAACAATGGGATCAAACCTGCTAAACTTGAATAATTGCGGTCGGACTTTTTTATTGTAGGGGCTTGATTTATCAAGCCCGCACCTGCCTTTACGGACTGGAGTGCTCCAATAACAACCATGAACATAAGCAGAAATAAAAGGCCTCTTTCATCCTTTTTTCACTTCTTGGTTATGGAATAAATGGTGCCAGGCCCCATTTTGCAAGTGAACTCATAAAGAAAAACAAAATGCTAGGATTTTTTATTATGGGTATTCAGGTAAATAAAAAGCAAAAAATAAGATAAATTGCAACGGCGAAAAGACCTGCGGCAGGAAGTGAAATAATCCAGGCTGAGAAGATTTTTTTTATCACATCCAGGTTAATGGCTGAAATTCCGCGCGCCAGACCAACTCCGATGATATTGCCCACGGCTACATGGGTGGTTGATACAGGCATACCGAGCCGAGAACAAATAAGAACTGTGGTGGCTGTCCCAAATTCAGCAGAAAAACCACGCGTCGGGGTTATGGATGTTATTTTTTTTCCCACTGTCTCCATAACACGGTAGCCCCATGTATAAATCCCAAAAGCTAATCCTGCACCACCAAGGAGCAACAGCCAAAGCGGGATGGCAACTTGCATTTCAACTTTCTGAGTTTGGATAACAATCACAATAGCTGCAACCGGACCAATGGCATTGGCCACATCATTCGCTCCATGAGAAAATGCCTGAAAGCCTGCTGAGATAACCTGAAGAGGATTAGCCATCTTTTCAACCTGATAATAAGGGTCTGTATCTTTTTCCTTGTATCTCCGAAGAAGAAAAGTGCCAAGGAGAAAGCCTCCAGCACCTATACACAATGAAACAAGAAGAGCCTCTATTAAAGGAAGGTCGAGATGGAGGTGTTTCAATCCTTTATAGAAAACAGCCATAGACAGGATAAAGCCAACCATTCCCGTAAAAAATGGGCCTACCTTCCTTGCTTGCGCAATGGGTTCTTTCGAACTCAGAATGAATTTCTTTATAATAGAAAAAATTGTAAAAGCAATAATACCGCCAAAAACTGGAGAGATAATCCAGCTCAAAACCACAAAAAGGATCACTTTCCACTTTATTCCTGCAATTCCCACGCTTACCAGGCCAAAACCAACCACTCCCCCTATAATGGAATGTGTGGTTGAAACCGGAAGTTTGAAATAAGTGGCTATATTCACCCAGAGTGCCGACCCCAAAACAGCAGCCAACATCCCAAAGAGGAAAAGATCCTGTCTGTCGCTAAACTGCAAAGGATCAATGATTCCTTTTCGGATTGTATTGGCTACATGACTTCCAACCAGAACAGCCCCAAGAATATTACAGACACCAGCCACAACAACGGCCCTTTTTATGGTCAAAGCTCCAGAAGCAACAGAAGTGGCCATGGAATTAGCCACATCGTTGGCTCCTATGTTGATTGCGCTGTAAAGGCCTATTAAAACTGCAGCTATAAGGATAAAATTAGCATGCATAAAAATTCACCGTTCTAATCTCAAAACCCACGATTTTCATCAGTCCTCACTTAACAGGAAAATGCAAAAAAAGAAATCCTAAGCTGTTGTGTTTCAGGAATTATGGAGCATCAGTCTCATCTGATCTCCGGCATTCTCGGCATGATTGGCTAAAGTTCCAAGCTCTTTAAAAATATGCATCCACATCATTACAGAAACAGGGTCTAACTTCTTCTCGATGGAAAACATTTTTTTGGCTGCTATCATTTGGGCCTTGTCTGCCTCCCACTCCTTTACTTTAAGCTGTTCGATCAGCTCCATGACCTTATGAGCCTCCTCTCCTCCGAACGAAGTCTCGGCAAGCAGTTTAATTTCACTCGAGACAGTCATTGCCACTTCATATGTCTCAAGAACTTTATCAACAAAACTTTTTAATTTTTCTTTAAGCTCTTCTGGCACGGTGGTTTTCCTGAGTATGAGTAAAGCTGCCAAATCTTCTGCAGAATCAGCAATGTTGTCTTGCTCTTTTAGAAACCTCAGGATGTCTCCTCTTGCGACAGGCAAAAATATACCCTTTGGCAAATTACTCCTGATTTCTTTTTTCACCATATCGGCATCATGTTCTGCTTTGAAGATTTTCTTAGCAACATCTTTAACTTTCTCCTGTTCTCCTTTAAGGAAAGCACCCATAAGAGGCCTGACTAAACCAACGCATGCTTTAACTTTCAACATATGCTGGTGAAGAGGTTCAAACGGAGATTTTCCGAATAATTTACTTATGATGCTCATCTTAACACCTCATTTTTATGGAAGGAATATCAAAGTAGGTTCCATTTTAATTATCCCCAGAAAAGAAATCAATGAATTCTTGAAAATCTTTGAATAAATTTTGGGATCGGCAGATTGGAGTAGATCACTACTTTTTCTTTTTACTGTTTTTTTGAGGTTATTTAGCTTTTTTCTTTTCTCTCTTTTCTCTCTTTTTCAGGATTTCATCGATCTTGAATTCCATATCTTGGTGGTGAGTCCCTTTCCAGAAAACGCGCCCGCATCGAGGGCAAATAGCAAAGGAGGTAGCCCGTTCATAAACAAAAGGAGTCACCAAATTCTTGGCTCTCCTCCTTGGTAAATCTTTGAGCTCAACGTTGCATTCGATGCAGCGAGAATAGGGCCTTACCTCCGGCCAGAGTTCAAACTCATCCAAAACCTGCTCTACCTGAGGTTTCCAATCTTCGCTTTCTATGAACAGGGTTTTTATATCTCGCGATTTTTCAATCAGTTCGTTATCTCTGCTGAGAAGGACTCTGCCTTCTTTTTGAGCCAGAACCAGGAGAGCGGGATCTTCTATTTTGCTGAAGTAGAAGGTATCAAACCCAAGAATTTTGAGCCATTTGGCTAACTTCCCGAGCATGCAGTCAACGATAAATTTCATGAAAAAAAGGTCTACCCAGGATATTAGAGGCCGAGGAATTGAACACTCAGTCCTGAGATAAATATCATCCCCCCAGCTAAAGCATGAGCGTATCTCTCTAAACGACCGAAACGGAGGAATTTTATCCCCCAGGAAGAGACAGCGATGATAGTGAGCATTGTTAGAATTGTCGTCAAACCAAAGGCAATGGTGACTAAAATGAGCCCAGAGATATTTTGCTTCATCGCTGGATACATGACCAGAGGGATTAATGGCTCGCAGGGTCCAAACACAAATATAACAAAAAGTATCCAGGGCGTCAGGCTTGACCCTTTTTTCTCATCGTGCACATGGGAATGCTCTACCTCATGGGTGTGAAGATGATCATGTTCCTTGCCGTCGACGTGGACATGAATATGCTCATGGGGCCTGTTTTTTATCGCTCTGTGCATTCCCCAAATAAAATAGGCAAAGCCAAAGCCTATAAGAAGCCAGGCTGCTGCTCCTCCTCGAAAAGATTCAACTGACGTCAAACGAGTAACAGCCAGTCCCAGAGCGATTCCGACAAAGCCCAACACAACAGAGCTCAGCACATGCCCCAGCCCACAGAAAAAAGAGATAAGGAGAGTTTTAGAAAGAGACCATTTTCTGGCCCGACTTATCACGATAAAGGGAAGGTAGTGGTCGGGTCCAAGAACGGTGTGCACAAGACCTAAGGTTGCTGCCGTTCCTATTAAAACTAATATCTCGCCGCTTATCATTTTTTACAATTCTTAATGGTGGACGGTAGGGGATTTGAACCCCCGACCTCAGCGTTGCGAACGCTGCGCTCTCCCAACTGAGCTAACCGCCCACTCAAAAGGCATTAATGTAATAAAATTGAACTTAAAGAATTTAACACTTTTAAAGGATTTTTTCTATAGTTTTGCTGGTTATGCAGAAGAAAAAGTCACATATAGGTTAAGATAACAAAGGGTTTAATCTAAATATTAAATTTCAACTCTATCCTTTTAGATTTATTAGTTTTCGTAATATTTTTAATCCTCCGGGCGAGCTGATGTCCAGGAGCTGTCACGGGGTACGGGTAAGCTGAATATCCATAAAAGTACCAGGGAAGGTTCTTGCTTTCTTCAGATTCTTTAGGTTATTCGCTCCAGTGCCTGTTCAATGTCTCCGATAATATCGGCGGGATCTTCCAAGCCGACGGATACTCTTATTAGAGTGGGAGGAATTCCGGCTTTGGCCATTTCTTCAGGACCCATGGCTGAGTGTGTTGTGGATGCGGGATGAGTGACAATAGTCTTGCACGTTCCCAGATGGGTGGCATGAACTAACAGTTCGAGAGAATCGATCACAGTGACCGCATCATCAGAGGTACCATTAATCACAAATGACAGCAAAGAGCTGCAGCCCTTCATCTGTTTTCTGCCCAAATCGAAATACGGATTTGATTCTAAACCTGGATAATTAACAGATTCAACTAAGGGATGGCTTTCCAAAAAATTGGCAAGGGAAATGGCGTTCTCACAGTGCCGGGCCATGCGCAGCGAAAGATGCTCTATCCCAATGAGGTTCAGCCAGGCGTTAAAAGGCGCCTGTGATGGCCCTAGATAGCGCATCGGGCCTAAGCGCAGAGCATCGATCAACTCTTTGGAACCACAGATGATCCCTCCCATGCTCGATGCATTTCCGCAGATATATTTGGTAGTGGAATGAACCACAATGTCTGCCCCAAGATCAACCGGACTTTGAAGAGCAGGAGTACATATTGTGTTGTCGGCAATCAGCGGAACATTGTTTTCTTTGGCAAGGGCTGCCAGTGCCGGAATATCGGCGATAAAGAGTCCGGGATTGCTCGGACTTTCCACAAACAAAAACTTGGTCTTGGGAGTTATGGCTTCTGACCAGGCATCCAGGGACTCTGGAGTGGTTACCCAGTTCACCTTGGCACCCATCCGCTTGAATCCCGCATCAAAGAGAGCAAACGTACCGCCGTAAACCCGGTTTGACGCAGTAAGTTCATCCCCTTGATCCAACAAATGATGAGCAAGCATGAATATGGCTGCCATTCCCGAGGAAGTAGCAATGGCCGCTTCTGTGTTTTCCAGGACAGCCATACGGTTTTCAAAGACTTCTACTGTGGGATTGCTCCAACGGCCGTAGGTATACCCTGGCTTCTCAGCACGGAAAATTGCTGCCGCTTCTTTGGCATCGGAATAGGGATAGGCAACAGACTGATAGATCGGCACAGACATGGAATCCGGCTGAAAATCGGACTGCCCGCCATGGAGCGCTTTGGTATCAAAACCATGCTTTTTCATGTGTACTCCCTCCTTAAAAGAAAACTATTTCTCTAACCAATCGATTTTAGATAGTATAAACATATAAATTATGAATAGCAAAACAAAGAAGAATTACTCTGTAATTTGCTCATAGAATGAGAGATTTGTGAGATACTTTTTCTTATGATTGGGTTCTCAAATTGAGGGGCAGAATGGGGTTAATGAGTCCTAATTGTGATAACCGGTTATCAGTATTTTGGTCAATCAAGACTCAATATATTGCGACTGAGCCGCGAAAAAAGAATAAAAATATAGATAGACTTCTTGTGCCCACGTCACGATATCCTATGTCAATAACTAACTTGCTGAAACTTTCCTAATTATGGATACGTTTTACTGAGTGAGAGAGGGATTCGAACCTGGGACCTTCTGATTCGTAGTCAGACGCTCTATCTAAATATAGCCTTTGCCCTCTAAGTCACAGTGTTTCGACTTTTATAGATATTCCCCCTTTTCCTCAGCAGCCATAGCCAGTTGAGGTTGGGCCTGTGGGGGAGGCGGCTGGTCTTCTTTAGGAGCTAGCTTGTTTGCTCAGGTGTTCGCCTATCTTGGCGAATTCCTCTGCGAACTTGTCATAGTCGTAGTGTTGGGCGTGTATCATAGCACTCCACCTGGTTGTGAAGCTTGCAAGGAAATAGACCTCTTTAAGTTCATCGTCGCTGGCACCGTGCAGCTTCGCTGTTCCTGTATGGAAGAGCTCGCAGTAGGGACATTTGAGGTTGGCCGCGACGGCCAATGCGATCATCTCTCTGTATTTTCCTGGAATTTTCGATTCGCCCAAAACGTATTTCTTCATAAGAGGCCAATCTCCTACCAATACATCAGGCGGAAGAGCCTTCATGAAGCCCGGCACTATTCCAAGGGAAGCCTCTATGTCCTTTAGGGTATCTTCGTATTCTCTCATTTAAATTACCTCCTTTATGCTCAGCTTTTTGCCAAACGTTTCTTTATTTGATCTCAACACTCTCTTGTTGACTTGTATACAGGATTCAATAACCATTGTCAAGTAATTATATAGAATTAATAAATAATATATATTTTGTAGGAAATAATTGATTTTAACTGCTTTGATTTTATGGTGCGTGTTGGAGAGGAGCTTATCCCAAAGGAGAAAATGAAGACTTATCCCCGCTTAAAAAATAGTTAACAAAATCGACTGGAAATAACTGAAATTATGGTAAAGGGATTGAGCCGGAGTTCTGGCAGGTAGGGGGACACTAAATCTTACTCATAACTGATTCTATCTTCTCCACAGCTGCTCTTAAATTATCCAGTGAATTGGAATAAGAGATGCGGATATGGCCTGCTCCCTTTTTTCCAAAACACTCCCCCGCAACTGTGGCCACTCCAGCTTTCTCGAGTAGCATTTCAGCCATTTTGAAGCCGTCCATCCCTGTCTCTTTGATGGATGGGAATAAATAAAATGCACCATCTGGCTTTGGACACCGAAATCCAGGAGTCTGATCAAGGATTTCACACATATAGTCTCTACGCTTTTGAAATTCTCTCACCATCGCATGACAAGGTTCTTGATTCCCTTTCAGAGCGGTCACAGCTCCCCACTGGGCAAATGTATTGGTGGAAGTGATCATGTACTGATGATACCGAAGCATAGGATTAACAAGCTTACTCGGCCCTAAAACATAGCCCAACCTCCACCCTGTCATTGAGAAATATTTGGAGAAGCCGTTGAGCAAAATGGTCCTCTCCCTCATTTCTGGGAAAGTAGCGATGCTGACGTGTTCAGCAGGAGGATAAACGATCTTTTCATAAATCTCATCGCTCAACACAAGCAAATCGTGCTTGATGGCCAATTCAGCAATTTTCTCGAGAACCGCCTTTTCTGTGACACTTCCTGTGGGATTAGAGGGGCTGGCAACAAGAATCATTTTTGTTTTCCCTGTGATCTTTTCCTCTATTTCTTCAGGATCGGGTTGAAAGCCACTTTCTTCAAGGAGAGTGTAGTCAACAGGGTCGACAGAATTGGTGATGGCATCAACATCATAATTCACCCACCGAGGATCAGGGATCAAGATCTCGTCACCGGGATTGAGCAGGGCATGAATCGCTAAATAAATTCCTTCAGCAACTCCATTGCTCACTACGACCTCGGTCTGAGGATCGTATTCCAGGCTGTATTCTGATGAGAATTTATCTGAAATTGCTTGGCGAAGTTCTGGTATGCCTGCGTTTTGAGAATAATGATGTTTGCCTGCTCGCAAGGCATCTATGGCAGCCTCAACAATGTGTTCCGGAGTGTTAAAATCCGGTCTGCCGATTTCCAGATGGATGATTTTTCTCCCCTGTTTTTCCAGTTTTTGTGCAGCATCAAACATCACACGTATCTGTGAATATGGGATGCGCTTGGCAACAATGGATTCCATGGTATCCTCCTTTTTTTTTAACTAAGGTATCTGCCCACCAGAAAAATCAGGCTCTCCACTTTAATCATTTTGCGTCATCCGCTTTCTGGCATTTTACAGACAAGGGCTCAGCACGTCAACTTCTTATCAATCCTATGCCTAGAAGATGCATGGTCACCAACTTTTCCTATTAGTGCTCGGTCTTGACATACATTTTCGGTTCAGATACAAATCCTTTATGATGATTATAAGAAAAAAACGAATATTCCTTTCAGCTCTCTCTTTATTCTTGATTTTCGCTTTTATTAACTGTGTCAGCGTAGAAAAGCGGTTTAAGAAAGGCGAAGAGATGGAAAGAAAAGGGCGCTTTGAAGAGGCTGCTCGATATTACATCAAGGTGCTGGCAAAAGATCCGACCTTTGAAGATGCGCGGCAGCGGTTGGAAAATGTAGGTGCCCGGGCAATTGATATTTTCCTCAATCAGGCGTATGCCTACGAATCAGCTCAAGCTTATGAAGACACTGTCCGCGTGCTTAATCGCATTGATGATCTAAGGCGCCGAGCAGAAAAGGTTGGTGTTAGACTCCCAGTACCCGATGATTATGCTGACTTTCAGCAAGAAATGACCGGAGCCGCCATTGCCTCGCTTTTCGAACAGGGTGAGTATTCAGAACATGCGGGAGATTGGACTGAGGCCCTCAGAAAGTATGACCGCCTAAAGCGGATTTATCCTTTGTCTCCTGCCGAAAACATGAGGGCCGATCAGGCTCGAGCGCGGGTATATACTAAATGGGCTGAGCAGGATCTGGCCAGACAGTACTATAGGGCTGCGTTTCGTCATGCCCAAAAGACCATAGACATCATCGGTCCCGGTAAAGGCCCCGGCATCACTGCCCGGGAGACTCAGAGGGTTGCACTCACAGCAGGTACTCTCACTGTAGCTATCCTTCCCTTTTGGTCCTCTGAAAGAGTTGCGGATGAAGCACCGCGGGGAATGGCGCGCGAATTATACGATATACTCCTGTATGAGTACTTGTCTGAGCCGGTTCTTTTTGTTGCTGTTGCCGATCCAGGCATGGTTCACCGGGAGATACGCCGTCTCCGCTTCAGGGATAGGGCATTATCGCGGAATATGGCTGTCAGAGTTGGACAAAACATAAACACGGATTTTGTTGTGATTGGAAGCATAGAATCATACCTGCAAGAAGAAAAGGATCCGCAGGAAAAAGTGCATAAAGTTCGCCTTCGGAAAGACAAGTCATCATTTACCACTTACGTGGAAAAAAAGTACACTGTTAAACTTACAGTGGAAGTAGAATACCAGATCATCGATTCCACAAGGCGTAGAGTAATAGAAGAAAAAACTATCAATACAAATGTATCAGATAAGTTCAGACGCGGCTATTTTGATGGTGACTATACAACTCTTGATTTATCTCGATCCGAGCGCAGGTTATTCAATACAGAAGAGTGGCGTCGATCTGAAAAAAAACTGGAGGATAAGTTAATTGACAAACTTGCCGAGCGTCTTGCTGATAGAATTTATAAAAGAATCTTAGGATTGATAAAGTAACCATCTGGTGTTGGACAAATAGGGGTTGAGGAGGTTCGGCAATGAAGGAAAGTTTAAATCTCTGGACCGAGACAATATAAATAAAAGTTATCTTCTCGTTAACTTAATTCCAAAGACAACAATTCCAACCAGCAGTCCGACCAGAAAGATTACAAGCAGAGTAATACCCAGGACATTCGCTCTTGCGCTGATATGAATGCGGACAATTTTATCTTCTGATTCCACTCGTCGGTTATCGGCAATGCACTCTGTTCTTATTTTTGGCTCAAAGTCACCTACAGAGGCGTCTTCGGATGGGATAAAGTCAATGGCAACAATTTCTTCTTTGCCCTGATCAAGAGATGCTATCAAATCAGGTTTTATCTCAGAACGCCAGTTCAAAGGCAAATCAGTGTAGATTCTAATATTGTCTAACCTCCGGGTGCCTGCATTCTTTACCCTCACCTCCATGTTTACGTTCTCTCCAACCTTTATCTCATGATAGAGACTGAGAGCCAGAACTTCAATCTTCCCGACTCCTCGAGGAATGAGCTCAAGTTTAACATTTCCAGCCTTCAGATCATCTATCTCCTTAGAACCAACAGATTTCTTGCTAGCAAGGAGCTCGTTGATTTGTGAAGATTGTTCGTCGTCAAGCGCCAGACAATAAAACTCAATGGATTTATCAATGACAACCTGTTCATCAGCGTTCCTGGGAAGGTAGAGCTTCAATGAAAGCTTCATATTGGTAATCCCTTCGGTGAACTTTATCTGCGAGAGCCGGGCTTGTGTCTGAGGATCGATAAATTCATAGGAGATTTGCTGGGGAAGGTTGATAACCTTGAGTGAACTGGAAATTATTTTTGTTCTGAACTACTTATACTTCACCGAGCATCCATAAGGCACGCTTGTCTTGGTGGATACTTCTTTACCAGCCATAACTTCATCCAAACCAATTTGAACATAATTTTTCGCCTTAGCAATATCCTCTACTTTTGTAGAACTGATATCATCAATCGCACCATTATAAACCAAAACACCATCGGAAGTTATGATGTACATGTGAGGCGTAGTTTTTGCGCCATAAAGTTTACCTACTTTACCATCTGGATCGAGAAGTAATGCTGCAGGAGCGGCCTTTTTCTGCTTAATCAGTTCATTGGCTTGTTCAGGTGTACAATACCCTTGTTTTCCCGGCATTGAAGAAATTATCGAAAACCAGACAACTCCTTTTTTGCCGTATGTTTTTTGAAGCTTTTGCATGTGACCGCTGTTGTAAAGCTTTTTAACGAAAGGACAATCATGATTCAGCCATTCCAAGACAACAATTTTTCCTTTATAATCAGAGAGGGAATGACTTTTACCGTTGGTGTCGGGAAGCGTGAAATTTGGAGCAGGCTTATCTACCTGCGCTTCGGCGGCTCTGGCTAACGGAGCTAGGACTAAGAAAAAACCTGCTAACACTGACAGAGTTAAAAATATAACTCGTTTCATCTAAATACCTCCTTGATATTTTTATTAATTAACATTCATTAACGGCACATCAATATGCAAAGCACGCTTTTCCCGAGAATTGCCCCAGCCTTCAGGAGATAACAATACGCCTTTAAGTCGCGCTGGGAGCCTTGTTGATAGCTTTGACCGCTGGACCTCGAGGATGTACCCATCTTGTGCCCTTTTTAGATTTTGTGATCCAGAGTAGTTGATAATCCCACCCTGCTCTGGGAAGAATGTTATATTCTTCAACTCTCCTTTAAATTCTGAAGGCACATCTATGTGAATAAGAATTTGATCTTTGTTAATAAACGCGTTTACCTCCCACTCAGAAGATATTCTGGATAATTTTTTCCGGGTTTCTCTAAAATGACTGGCCCATCGTCTGTTGATCTTTGGATTCTTATCTTTAACCGGCATTTTAATCACAAGATCCACGTGGCCTGAGGTACATCTTTCTTTACAAACCAACCAATCTACACTGGCAGAAAGCTTCGCATTTGTTCCCGATTTTATTGCCTTTGGAGCTTCTATTTGAGTGATAAGAAAAACCTCTCCTTCATAGCCAAAACTCACAAGGCCTGACTTTTCAAACCTCTTCGGATACGGCCATTGAACAACGCCAGGGACAAAGCCATCTGGAAGATTCCATTCGATTTTCGTCGGCAATCCTGAATCGCCAGGATTTTTCCAGTAGGTATGCCAAAGTTTATCCATCTTAAGCCACAGGGCGACATAAAACGATTCTCCTGGCTGGATAGATTTTACCTCTGAGATAAGTCGAGCTTTCACGTGTTCTGACTGTTGAGGCTCTGCTGAAAAGGCTATAAAGACATATATAAAAATAAATAAAGCAAGACTAATCAACGGATATTGGAATAAGGATATTCTTTTCCAAATGGGATTGGGTTTCATATTTTTGGACTTTTCGTAATATTCAGGTCCATTTTTATCTTGCTGTAGATTCTGCTTCTGGCTCATTAGCAATTTTCAAGAATCTCTTTTGTAAATAATACTTATAGCATAGGAATAATAAGATTTCAACTAATAATTAGCTGCGGCTTACACATTAAAGGTTGTTTCGCAACTTATGGGCCAGGCCGAGAAAGAATCACCTGTGGTATAAAAAAAATTTGTTTCATGATGTGAGCTTGATAAATCAACCCCCTACAATCAAATCCAACAATTTATTTGGTAAGATCAAAATGTGGGTTTGTTAAACCAAACATGTAAAGATGAATTAAGACCCTCTCTTACCGCTTTTAATCAAAAATCTCTGGGGATTCAGGCCCAAATCTAAGAAGTTGTCAGCTTGCTCAACCAGTTTCTGAGAGCTTGATTTGCCGAAAGCCATAATCTCCACATAACAACCCATAGCATGCTTAATATGCTTGACTAACGGCACAAAATCTCCATCTCCACTTATAAGCACAACTGCATCGAGCTTTGGTGCAAGCTCAATCATATCCATAGCAATTCCGATGTCCCAGTCTCCCTTTTTAGCCCCTCCATAAAATACCTGAAGGTCTTTTGCTTTGACCTCATAACCTAAGCTCTTGAGCGCCTCAAAAAAATTGCTTTCATCCTTTACATCTGCTTTTATGACATAGGCGATTGCCCGGATAAGCTGCCTGTTTTTAACAGCTTCTTTGAGGATTGTTTGAAAATTGACCTTTGCTTTATAGATATTCCTCGCAGAATAATACATATTCTGAACATCCACAAAGACTCCGATTCGCTGTTCGCTGTAAATATTTTCGCTTGTTTTATCATTCATATTCCGATTTTCCTTCCTCTTTGTCGTGACCCTTCTCTCTTCTGTATAGAGCTTATAGCAAAGGAAAACGAGATGTCAAAATATTTCTCAAGGAATAAATGGACCAAAGAGTCAGAACTTTTCAAACTTCTATGAATTGATTATTGCTCTCCTCTTATTTAAAGACCCAGTTTTCTATCTTATGACGCTAATTTAAAAATTAGAAAAGTTTTAAAGGCCTGACCCCAAAATCATGTTTGACTCTAAAACATCTCAATGCTATATTCCAAAATCTGGAATTAAACCTTTGAAATTCTAAGAAGAGGAAAAAAGAATGAAGAATAGAATAAAACCAGTTTTCCTGTTATTACTATTTTTGTTATTCTGCGCCCAAATTTTTTATTCCTTCCCTGTAAAAATACAGTTGTCTGGACAAGAGGAGAAGTTCGATAAATTTTTCCTCAAAAATGAAGTCACAGTAGCTGTAACAGACTCTGGACTTGGCGGTCTTTCTATCATGGCTGATGCTGTGGAGAGAATGAGAGAATCTAAAATTTTCCAGAAGGTGAATTTTATATTTTTTAATGCCCTCTTTTCAAACGAAGGTGGCTTCAACAGTCTAAAAACCCGCAAGGAAAAAATCCAAATCTTCGATAGTGCTCTCAAAAGCCTGGAGAATAATTACAATCCAGACTTGATACTGATTGGCTGCAACACTTTATCGGTAATCTACGATGATACCTCCTTTTCAAAAGAAACAAACACCCCAGTTGTCGGAATCGTTGAGGCGGGAGTGGATCTTATTGCCCAAAAGCTCGAGGCATCACCTGAGGCTAAAGTCATTATTTTCGCGACTCATACAACAGTAAGCGAAGAGACTCATAAAAAGAAACTGGGAGAGAAGGGGATCCTTTCTCAAAGAATAACCCTTCAGACCTGCCCTGAATTAGTCAATTATATCGAAAAAGGCTATGCCAGCGATGAGACAGAAATGCTGATTTCTGCCTATGTGGCTGACGCTCTCCATAAAATGAAAGATGCCCAATCACCTCTATATGTGAGTCTAAACTGCACTCATTACGGCTATTCTCTTGATCTCTGGGAAGAAGCCTTCCGGAGCTCCAAGGTAAAGCCCCTTGGTTTTCTCAACCCGAATTCCAAGATGCTAGATTTCCTGTTTGAGCCGCAAGAGCAGAATCGTTATGATGGAACAGAAATCTCAATCCGTATTATCTCCATGGTCAAAATCGGGAAAGAAAAAATGCAGTCAATAGGAAAAAAATTGAGTGAAACCTCTCCCCAGACGAGCGAAGCTCTTTCCAATTATGAGTTGAAGCCAACTCTCTTCAAGTGGAAAGAATACGTGATTTCTGAAAGATAGATCCAGGATAAAACCCATTTTTAAAGGAAGACTATCCTGAGCCTGAAAGATATTGTTAATAAGGACTTCTAGACAAATATAACTTCTTTCCTACCTTGGACAACCTCTCCTATTATCCAGGCCTTCTGTCCTGTCTTTTCAAGCTGCGCCAGGGCTTGTTGAGCATTCCGCGAGGAAACGATCAAGATCATCCCGACTCCCATGTTAAAAGTCCGGAACATTTCTTTCTCTTCAATCTGACCTTTCTCTTGAATCTTGCGGAAAATCGGCTGAACAGGCCAGGAGCCCTTCTCTATCTTCATGCCTAATCCCTCGGACAAAACACGTGGTATATTCTCATAAAAGCCGCCGCCTGTTATATGAGCCATAGCCTTTATTTGAACTCCTTCCATAACTTTGAGAATCGAACTCGCGTAAATCCTGGTTGGCTTTAGTAATTCGAGACCAAGCTTCCCTCTAAGTTCTCCAGCCGAAAATATCTTCCTAATCAGAGAAAATCCATTGCTGTGGATACCCGTTGAAGCGAGGCCCAAAACCTTATCTCCCTTGCGACAGAGGCGGCCATCGATTATCTTCTCCCGGCTCACCGCTCCCACACAAAATCCTGCAACATCGAACTTATCGCTGGCATACATCCCCGGGAGTTCTGCTGTCTCTCCTCCGATCAATGCGCATCCAGCTTTCTGACAGCCACTCGCTATTCCCCTCATCAATTCAAAGAGCTTTTCGGCGTTTAATTTTCCGCAGGCTATATAATCAAGAAAAAAGAGCGGTTCAGCCCCGGCCACAACAACATCATCCACACACATAGCTACTAAATCCACTCCTATCGTGTCATATTTTTTCACAAGCTCGGCAACCATTAGCTTGGTGCCCACGCCATCCGTAGCAGAAACCAGAACAGGGTCCTTCATTCCGCTGAGCCGAGGCATAAACAGGCCGCTAAATCCTCCAATCTTTCCCAGGACTTCGGGGCGCTTGGATTTCTCCAGAAGCGGTTTTATGGCTTTTATAAAGGTATCCGCTTTATCTATATCGACACCTGCTTTTTTATAGGTTATAGGAGGCATTTATCCCTTCTTTATCGGAAACATCTGTTTTATATCACCGCTCCCCAAGCAAGTCAATCGGGGTCAGAGAGTAAACACTTCATGCTTTAATGCGGCCTTTTTGATTCTTTGTTCCTGGGGAGAGACACCGATTCCAGGAAGCTCTGGAACTTTTATTGTCCCCTTGCTGGAGACTTCCACTGGTGGCTCGATAAGGTCTTCTGCATAGTATCTTTTGCTAGCTGAGATGTCATTGGGAAACTTAAAGTTGGGGAGAGTTGCCAGATGAATATTGTGCGCTCGCCCGATCCCTGACTCCAGCATCCCCCCGCACCACACAGGAAGCTGCTTTTCCTGGCAGTAATCATGAATCTTTCTGGCTTCTATAATTCCTCCTACTCGCCCGACTTTAATATTAACGATTCGACAGCTCCCCATTTCATATGCTTTTCGGGCAGTTTCCACAGAAAGCATGCTCTCGTCCAGACAGAGCGGAGTCCGCATCTCTTTCTGCAGACGACTATGGTCCCACAAATCAAAGGGAGGGAAAGGCTGCTCAACCATGAGGAGGTTGAATTCATCAAGTCTTTTCAAGATTTCTTTATCATCGATGCTATAAGCACCATTAGCATCTACCTGGAGGGTAATATCAGGAAACCTTTTCCGCGTTTCCTCGCACGCCTGGAGATCCCAATCTGGCTTTATCTTGATCTTTATTCTCTGGTAGCCTTCCTCGAGAAAAGATTGAATTCTTTCCTGAAGTTCAGAAAAGGAATCCTGGATTCCAACACTTACTCCTGCAGGAATTTCTGTCTTTGTTCCTCCGTAAAGTTTCGAGAGCGGCTTTCCTTCTTTTTTTCCCTGAAGATCCCAGAGGGCAAGTTCGCATCCTGCCTTGGCCATCGGATGCCCTCGATATTTTTTCGCCTCTCTGTAAAAATCATGGGGATCGGAGATGGATTTATCCAAAACAAGAGGAATTAAAAAATCCTTCAATATATGCCAGGACGTGGAGGTTGTTTCATAGCTGTAGAGAGGACTTTTTTCAGATACAACCTCACCATACCCACAAATTCCTTCGCTATAAATTTTTACAAGAATGAATTCTCGCTCTTCTTCCCGGCCGAAACTTGTCTCAAAAAAATGAACATAGGGAAGCTTTAAGAGCGAAAGCTCCACTCTTTCAACTTTAAGCTTTCTCATAGATCTTAATCCACTTTCTTAAACCCACTTTTTCATACAAACGCACAACCTTGTCTGCCATCGCCTCTGCCGAAAATTTTCGATGGACAAGCTCGTATCCTTTCTGTCCTAAACGAGAAGCTAGAGTTTTATCGCTGTATAGCATAAGAATGGCCCGGGCCAATGCCGAAGGATTACGAGGAGGCACTAAAAGGCCAGTTTCTCCATTAATCACTACCTCAGGGATACCTCCCACCTTGGTAGCAACAACAGGAAGCCGGGAAGCCATGGCATCTAAAATGCTGCTTCCCATACCCTCAAGATGAGAGGAAAGGACGAATAAATCCAGTGAAGAAAGAATCTTTGGTATATCCTTCCTGAATCCTAAAAAAAAGATAATATCCTCTACATCTAACTCTTTTGCTTGCCTATCCAGCTCCATGCTTAACGGGCCTTCACCGACAATAATCGTCTTTATCTTGGGTGCTTGCTGTTTGAGAATTTTTGTTGCCTGGATCAAATACTGGTGGCCCTTATGGTCAGCAAGATGGGCCACTATCCCTACCAGGTAATCATCAACCGCAAAAGAGAATTCGCGATGAAGGTAGTCTTTAGATGTTAATGCTGAAGAATCCTCTTCGAAAGAAGAGAAATCTATTCCTGAAGAGATGACTTCAACGTTCTCAGGATCGACGCCTCCTTCCACCAAAACTTTTTTAACACCTTCAGAAATGGCTATGATTACATCTATATTCTTTATATATTTGCGCCGGGAAAAATAATTTTTTTTGAGAGGGAAATCAACTCGTCTGGTAATTATTCGGAAGGGAACTTTGGCCAGCGAAGCGGCCACTGAGCCAACAGCTGCCGAATGGGCATCGTGGAAATGAACCAGGAGGCATTTCTTGCGCTTCATGGCCCAAGCCAGTCGAAGGATTGCCGGAAGATCAAATTCATTCCTCATCTTAAAGGGGAGGACAGGAAGTTCTGCCTCACAAGCTTTCTGATGGAGCGGGCTTTCAGGCTGGACGATAAAAAAGAAAGGCAATCCTTTTCGTTTCAGCTCTTTAGCCAGGAAAAGAGATTGCCTCTGGCCACCTCTCCATTCTTTTCCTGCATCAATCTGGAAAAGACTCAATTTTCTCTCCTTTTTTCCATATCTCCCTCAGCTTAGCATATCGAATAAAAATGGCATAGCCGTGGATCACAGAGATGATGAATCCTGCATAGCCATCTAAAAAGCCGGCTTTCAAAAAAAATGATTTCGCAAACCTGAAAATAGGCAAAAAGACCAAGTGATACAACCGGCACTTTTTCTTTTGGGTGTAGAGTTTTTGGGCGCCGAGCTCAGAAAACTTGTCAACCCGAGTCAGATGATCCGAAATATTTCGATAGGTGAAGTGGTGAATCACGCCTCTAAGCTTCTGTACATTCCCTTCGACAACTAATTTCTCATGGATGTATTCTCCCTCCCAGCGGGCTTTGTCTTTTTTGAAGAGTCGAATTTTACGGTCTGGGTACCAGCCTGAATGGCGTATCCATTTTCCAAGATAAAAGACCTTCCTGGGCATGGAAAAGGCGGAACAATCTGGCTCTTCGTTTTTAATCTGGAGGATCTCTTCTCGAAGCTCGGGAGAAAGTCGTTCATCAGCATCCAGGGATAAAATCCAAGGGAAAGATGCCCTGTTATTGGCAAAATTTTTCTGATCTGAAAAATTTGTCCATTTTCGCTGGAAAACGTCTTTTGTGTATTTTTTGGCAAGCTTGACAGTAGCATCACTGCTGAAACTGTCAACAACTATAATTTCTGAAGCAACGCCGGCCAAGCTTTTCAAGGCAGGCTCAAGCCTCTTTTCTTCATTAAAGGTAATGATTACAGCGGAAATTTCCATTGCTCCAATATTAACATAGTTCGCCCGCGCAACTCCAGTCACGAAAAAAGGTGACAGGCTACTTTTTTGAAATAAGCTAAAGTTTAAAGAGTAGCTTTGGGAGGAGGCAAATCTTTCATAACCTTGAGACCCGCCGGAGCTTCGATTGTCCCGGGGATGGTATTAATAGTCACAGCCACTGTTCCGATATCTCCGTGAACTCCACCTACAATCTTTTGATGAATGTTTGGTTCCCCTTGGATAATTATCTCATCATACTCCTCATCCACGGCAGCGTTGGCACAAAACTCAAGGGTGATGATTTCTTTACCCTCCTTCTTGCCATAAGCTATGCTTGTCAATCCAATCACGTCTCCGGGTTTTATTGTCCCCAGCGCTGTCTTTATCTCTAACTCATCTATCACTGGCTGGGGAGGAAGTTCCACAGCTTCATCCAATTCCCATCCAAGTCCGTCCGCGATCATATTGATGGATTCAAGAAGTCCCACATGTCCAGTAATGACCTTATCATCAATTTTTTGCTTGAATTCCTCTTGAGTCAACCCCGTACCTACTTTCACCTGGAAAGGAACTCGCCTTTTCGCTGAATTCATCATGCGCTTCACTTTGATTGATTTTACTTTTAGGCATGGACCCGTGAGAACAAGAGGAAGGGTATCCATCAAATAGCCTGGGTTGATGCCTGTCCCTACCACAGTAACTCCCTGCTCTTTCGCCAGATTATCAAGCTCCCGGGCAAGTTCAGGATTACGCTTCCAGGGATAGGATAGTTCTTCGCAGGTAGATATGACATTCAAGCCTGCCTTCAGGCACTGGGCTACCTGGGAAAAAACACTCTTTAAATGCGAAGTTGTAGTATGCACGACAGCATGGGCATTGACTTTGGAGAAGAGCGCCTCGGCATCCTTTTCGATCACAACACCCAACTTTTCTGGCTTATCAAGAATTTCTCCCAAATCCTTTCCTACAAGCTCAGGGTCTATATCTACAGCCCCGACTACCTTGAAACTTTTTTTATCAATGAGAGCTTGGGCTGCTTTGCGGCCCATAACACCGCATCCATAAATAATGAGATTAATCTTATCCATCAGGTTCTCCTCCTTGTAGGGACTTTATTTATCAAATCCACATTTTTTTATATTCTGTAGGGGCTTGATTTATCAAGCCCACTTTTTTTTCATGCATATAAACAGGTGGGTTTGATGAATCAAACCCCTACTCCATACTATTTTTAGCTACTAGTACTTTTTCCATTTTTTGGCAATTCTTTCTACAGCATCCAAAGAGGCTTGGATTTCACTCTCTGTATGAGCAGCAGAAACCGCTCCAAACCCGTGGAAGATATTGAATCCTTCCTCGAGCATGGCTAATTTGAAAATTTTCTCTCTCAATTCTAAATCACTAACTTCCGGATTCCATACCTGCTCTGGAAATGTAATACGATCAACCTTTTCCTGAAGAAACTGCACTCCAACGCAGGAGCTGTTATCAGGGACTAGCTCGCCATAACCAGTGCATTTAACGTTGAATCCATGAGCAGTGAATATCTCCTCAATCCCGTTCCTAATCTTTGCCCCTAATTGTCCTATTCTTGGGTAAATTTCCGACTCGTTCTCTATCAGATATTTGATATAAGTTAAACCAGCTAACATAGATGCAGGATGGGCAGAAAATGTCCCTCCTTCAAACTTCACTTTCTGATCGGATTTCGCTTCTGGACTGCAGAGTACCATCACATCATCTCTTCCTGCTACTGCGCTGACTGGCATCCCCCCGCCTATAGCCTTGCCGAGGACGATTAAATCAGGTTTGATAGCGTATAAGCTTTGAAGTCCTCCGGCATGAAAGCGAAACCCAGAAACAACCTCATCAAATATAAGCAGGGAATTGTATTGCTGGGTCAATTCTCTGGCTTTCTGGAGGTAATCTTTACGGGAAAAAATAAATCCCCCTGCCCCGATAAAAGGTTCAATAACGAAACAGGCAATTTTTTCTCCATGTTCTCTGAATTTTTCCTCAAGATCTTCTATATCGTTAAATCTGGTCATGATAATCATAGAATCAGCGTCAGGGTGAAGACCGGCTGATTCTAATTGATGCAGACCTTGGTCATAGACCGTAATTCCCTTTAGAGCGTACGGGTGAGCCCCATGCCAGCCTCCTCCCACCTTTATCACAAAATCTCTTTTTGTAAAGGCCCTGGCCAGCATTATGGCATACATCGTGGCCAGAGTACCGCTCGTGGTGAAACGAATCTTATCTGCCTCTATTTGGCTGAGTATGAGCTCCGCCAATTCCCTCTGGTAATCCCCGGGAAATCCTGTTGTTAGCCCTTGATTTTTTTGGAAGTAATCAAGGAGGGCGTTTATAACTATTATTGGATTATGCCCTAAAACATTAGCAAAATGTCCCTGCCAAAAATCTATATAAGTATTTCCATCTGCATCCATGACTTTAGAACCGCTGCACTGAACATCGTAGAAAGGAAAAGGATCGAAAAGCCGAAGATTATGGCTGCCTCCTCTGATTTGGTACTGGGAAGCTTTCGCAAAGAGTGCTTCTGATTTATTGTGCTTTAATCTATAATTTTTAATTAAATCATCGAGCAAACTTTTTTTATCCACGATTAGTTCCCCAATTATTGAACAGTTCTAAGTAAAGTAAAAACATTTGATATTTCCTAAAAAATATGTACTACAAATCATTATGTTTAGTCAAAATTTTTTAAAAAAATGAGGGGCAATTAAAGTTTGATGAATTGGTTCTCTTTCTTTTTGTGTGGGTAATTATCCTGATTTATTCATAAATTATGCCGCCACCAATATTTATTTTCATTGATATCTGCTCATTACGCTGATTTCACCTCTAGTAGAACATTCAACCGGTCTCAAATGCATTTCTTTTTATTATATATCGGCATAATTCACCCTTCGGGCGGAACGATTTCACCGTATCTGCTTCGTTACAGGGCATTTGCAGTGAAGAACCACAGCCGCATACCCTGTGCCTCGCATCTGCAGCAAACTCGATCCGTGAATAATCCAGGTTAATCAAATCTCTAGATTTGGAAAAGTGCGCGTTTTGATAAATCAAGCCCCTAGAAAAGAAATTATATATTTATAAGGTGGGTTTGATTAATCAAACCCCTACAAGAAAAATACCTGAATAAAAGGGCCAGTCCCTTTTATTGATCTTCCTGTTAATTGATCTTTATTAATTGAATTGGGATATTTTTATGTTTCTCTTCTCCAGGCTTGATCCGACAGCCTTCTCCAACCTCGCCCAAGCAAGATTGTAATCAATCAAAGACTTAAGCTCCAGGGACCTTTCCCTTTCCAATTCCTCCTGATACTGGAGAACAAAGTAGTTTGTAGTGAGTCCTACGTTCAGTTTTTTCACCTCAGCTTCCAACCTCTCCTCGGCCAACCTCCGGGCGAGCCGGTAAGCCTGGACTCTTTTGGCATTTGTTTCAATATCTCTCACTGCGTTTTTAACGTCTAAAAAAATCTTCTTTTCGATGTTTTCCAGTTCAAGCTGGCTCTTCTCCAATTCCATCCTGGCCCGCACATAGTCAGCTCGTGTCGTAAAATTGCTCAGAGGGATAGAAAGAGTCAAACCTATGGTCCAGTTATTATAAAGCAGCTTAAAGGCATCACGCATAGAATCCATAGCTTTTCCTTCTATTTTCCCAATGATTTGCCCAAAAAGAGGATCATTATTCTCATAGATGATTCTATCCCCTGAAAGTCCCGGACTCCAATAAGATAATTGTAAATCCAGACCAGGAAGCATCTGATTTTTGGCTACGCCCATGTTTAACTCATTTGTTTCTATGTTTATCTTTTTCATCCTTAGCTCAGGTCTTTTCTCTAAAGCTTCTTTCAATGCTTCGTCTAATGAAATATCTTTCCGAATAAAGCTTGGTTTATCCAAAGGGACAATCCTTTTCGTGCTCATCTCCCCTTCTTCCGTGAGGTAAAGCAAGTCTCTGAGCACATCTTCATTCCTTCTGGTAAGAGCTTCTGCTTGAAGGATGTCAGCCTCCCTGGAAGCCACGACTGCCTCAGCATTCAATATCTCTATGGGCGCTATTTTTCCCACTTCAACTTCCTTTTTATTCTTGACCAAAAGATCTCGAGCAAGCTGTAAAGATTGCTGTTTGACTTTGTAATCTTCAATAGAATAGACAAGGTTCCAGTAAGCTTCCTGAACCTTGTAGATGGTATCCATAAGAACAGATTGGAATTGATTAACAGAAATATCCAGATTGTTTCGAGCAACAATGATCTCTTTTCTACTGACGTTGAACCCAAAGCCCCTCAGAAGAGGCTGGGCAAAATCAAAACGCAAAGTGCTTCCATAGTATGGATTGATGGTCTGAAAGCCGCGGTTTGTTTCAGATCTATAGTTTGTTAAGGATAGAGAAAAATTTCCTCCTGTGGGTATTTGCTGAACCACAGAAACAAAGTAATTTTCGGACTCACTTTTAACAGAAGCCTCTTGGTCAAGCCACGAGAAGGAGGGATTTTCCGTCTGTTGCTTTCCAAAACTAAGATCTAAGCGCGGCAAAAAAAATTCTTTGGCTTTACTAAGGGAAGCATCAGCCAGATCAGGATTATAAACCTCTACAGCTACGTTGAGATTGTCTTTCAAGGCTTTGACAATACAATCTTCCAAAGAAAAAGAAAGCGTCTTGTCTTCCTGAGAGAAAGATGGTTTGAAAAATAAGGTTAAAACTAAGACCATAATAATACTCGATTTCATCCTCACGTTACTCCTCCTTGTTGTAAAAAAATTATGTGAACAATAATCATGAATTTTATCATTCGTTCATTCTATCTTGCTTGTCTTGTTTCAATCAAATAATACGTATATTCTACCTCATTGGTTCAAAAAATCGAAAGATCGCTGCAAGAAATTGAAGAAATTGGGGTCAGGCTTGCGAAACTTGCATTTTTGTTTGCCTCTGCTTTAAATAATTTAATCTTCATATATTTATCCTGCAAAAATTCAAGCTTTTAAAGTCTGACCCCCTATATCCTGATGGCTTTATACAAGTTTCGCAAGTCTGACCCCTTTAATATCCTATATCCTGATGGCTTTATACAAGTTTCGCAAGTCTGACCCCTTTAATATCCAGATCGGGGATAAGCATTCAGATTCAAAGAAAAAGAAATCTTTTTTCCGCTTTTGAGTTTTACTAAACCCAGAGAAGCTACCATGGCTGCGTTGTCAGTGCAGAACTCGGGAGAAGGGATAAAAAAAGGCAAGCTTTGCTTTTGGCCAAGCTCTGTAAAGTAGTGCCTTAGCTTTTTATTTCTGGCAACTCCGCCACAGAGAACGAGCGATTCTGGCTTGAAGAGTTCTATAGCCTGAGCCAGGTTTGAAAGCAATGCCCGAATCACAGCCATCTCAAAACTGGCCAAAAAATCGAAAAAATGAGGTTGATCCTTTGAAATCTTGTGTTCTCTAACCAGCTTTAAAGCAGCTGTTTTAAGCCCGCTAAAACTGAAATCGAGGCTTCCATCCGTCATACGGGGCAAAGCAAACATGAATTTTCGGGGATTCCCTTTCTCAGCCAGTTTGTCGATAATCGGTCCCCCAGGGTAGCCTAAATCAAGGAATTTGGCTATCTTATCCAGAGCTTCTCCCGCAGCATCATCTCTTGTTCTTCCGACAAGCTTATAATCAAGTTTTTTCTTCATGAAAAATGTAGAAGTATGACCTCCCGAAACCACCAGAGCCAGCGCAGGAAGGGGAATTTTCCTGTTCTCAAGGAAAGCAGACTCAATATGGGCTTCAAGATGGTCTATTCCTATCAAAGGTTTGGCAAAATAGAAAGCCAGCCCTTTGGCAAAGGAAAGTCCGACGAGTAGAGAACCAATCAGGCCAGGTCCCTGGGTCACAGCAAAAGCACTGATCTTTTCAAGCTTAAGTCGGGCACGGTCCAAGCATTCCTGGACAACATAGCCTATGGAAGTAAGGTGCTGGCGCGAAGCTAATTCAGGAACAACTCCGCCATAAGGAGCATGTATCTCGTCCTGAGAGAGGATTACATTGCTCAGGATTTTAAAGTCGCTGTTTAAGACAGAAGCTGAGGTCTCATCACATGAGGTTTCAATCCCTAAAACGTTCATCGTCTTAAATTCTTTTTTCTTCCTAATCCTTTAAGGTTTTTTTCATAGGGAGCACGCACAATCCCTTTTTCGGTGATTATGGCAGAGATGTACTTGGCAGGGGTGATGTCAAAAGCTGGGTTTTGGACCTTCACATTAGGAAGAGTTAGACATCGACCTCCGATCTCTCTAACTTCCTGAGGGTCTCTTTCTTCTATAGGAATCTCCGTTCCTTCGGCCAGATTAAAATCTATCGTGTTTGAAGGAGCAGCTACATAGAAAGGAAGACTATGTTCCTTTGCCAGAACAGCTATCGTGTATGTTCCTATTTTGTTGACCGTATCGCCGTTTTTAGCTATCCTGTCAGCTCCTGTCATCACCGCAGAAATCATTCCTTTTTGCATCAGGAAGCCTGCCATATTATCAGTTATCAAAGTGACCGGGATATTTTCTTTGTCAAGTTCCCAGCACGTCAATCTTGCTCCCTGAAGGAAAGGCCTGGTCTCACCAGCATAAACCTGAACCTTCTTTCCCTCTTGGAAGGCCGCCCGGATTACTCCCAGGGCTGTGCCGTAGCCTGCTGTTGCCAGCAACCCAGCATTACAATGAGTTAGGACAGACTGACCATCTTTGAGCAGGTCCTTTCCCCAAATACCTATTTTCTTGTTGGTTTCTATGTCTTCTCTCTCGATGTCCGTCGCTTCCTGGATCATTCTTTTCTTAAGCTGGGAGAAAGACAGACGCTTGTTCTTCTTAAAGGTTTTTTTCATCCTTTCCAGAGCCCAGAATAAATTGTTAGCAGTTGGTCTTGTCCTCTCCAACCGCCGATAAATCCTGTTAAATTCTTCATCCAGATTTTCTTCGCTCTCAACCTTCAACAGGCCCAGCGCTACACCATACCCAGCAGCAACACCGATGGCTGGTGCTCCCCGGATAATCATCTTCTCCACAGCTTCAGCCACCTGATTGTAATCCGTGCATTCCACATAAACTTCCTTCACCGGTAACTTTCTCTGGTCGATCATGATAACTCTATCTTTTCTCCACTCAATTGTCGGCAGCATTGTTAACCTCGCTTTTCCAAGAAGGAGTTTCAGGGCCTCTCCAGTTCCATCTTTTCACCCAGGCCATGTATCTGGACCGAAACTCTTCCCATTCTTCTCCAGGAAGCTTTTCCTTTAGGCTCTGATAGCAAAATACAATTTGAAGGTCATTATCCCGAAAGATATCTTCTTTAGGAAGCCCCAGTTCTCTGGCCATTACAGCCTCTTCAAAGCTTTTTTTGTAGTTTTCGAGGTGGCTGAAAATCTGAGATTGGAGATAATGATAAAAGCCGCAGCTTAAATCCTTATTGGTGAGTTTCTCAGCTACTTTGAGGGCTGCAGCCAATATTTTTTGCTTCTCTTTTCCTTCTTTCCGGAGTGCTATTTTGAGCATCGCATCTGTATATTTTTGAGCGGCAAAGACAGCTACCTGTTTTAGCTTTGATTTATCAAGAACACTCGCGTAGATCTTGAGAGCAGAATCTTCAAGCTTAAGTTCATCCAATGAAGAAGCCAGCCCCAAAAGGGAAATCTCGTGGGCCCATTCCTCTCCCTTTTCAAATCCATAAGAAAAAGCATTGAGAAAGCTTTCCTCTGCCTCTTCCCACAATTCCAGGTTCAACTCAGCCATCCCTTTCAACATGAACGCCTGGCCTGAAGGATGCTTTTCAGTCTCCAACTCAGCCTCGATTAAGGCTCTTTTGAAAGAAGCAATTGCTTTCTCAGCCTGGTAGAGCCGGGAGAACTTCTGTCCTTGAGAATAATAAAACTTAGCATCTTTAAGATGGGAAACACAGGCAGGGAGTGAAAAAAACCAAAAAAGAAGAAAAAGGATGATGAAGGATATTTTGGGAATAGGTCGAAAACTGGCGAGCGCTTTTCTCGAGATAAAATTCTTATTCATTTCCCTCTTCACTTTTTTATTAGTTTCCTTCCTTTGTCCACTTTTTAATCGTATTTGCTACAGCTTCCTGGACTTTATCCTCTGACATAAGATCAATGCTGAGGGAAGCCGCTTCTTCAGCAACAGTCTTCAGGCCTTCAAGAAGTCTTGATTTACCCCCAAAAGCTTCGATATCTTTCCCGGCACGACTGACCTTTTCTTCGAACTCTTCAACAATTTTCCTAAACTCTCTTGATTCGAGTTCTTCATAAAAAAGGGCAGAGAGAAATGGATCCTCAAGGCCTAGGATAGGGTAGAGCCTGTTAAAAGCCGCTCTTAACGCCTTCATATCGTTACTCATTATTTCAGTCTCGTAAATTTTGTTCAGGGAGGAATGGTTCTTAAAAAAACTGAGCACAAACTCATCAGGCTTCACCCCGATGCGCTCAGGATCAAGATAAACCTGCCAGGAGAGAATCTCCTTTTTCCACGCCGTGGCTCTCCTAATTCCCCAGATTAGAGCTGCGCTGAGAAGAGGAAAATGGAGGTAGGATTTAAGAGGAAAAATTTTAGACAGGAAGCTGATTCCTTTCTCGACTATTTTTTCAAGAGGCGTTATCTTCATGAATTAAATATAAGCTATAAAACAGCAAGAGTAAATATTAAACATTGCCCCCCAATTCAGCTCGTGTGCCACCCTGGCGGTTATGGCTTTTTATTTTATCTCAAGGAGGGCGAGGAAGGCTTCCTGAGGGATTTCTACCCGCCCTATTTTTTTCATTCTTTTTTTGCCTGTTTTCTGCTTTTCCAGGAGTTTCATTTTTCTTGTGTAGTCTCCTCCATAGAGCTTGGCCAGAACATCTTTCCGGTAGGGCCTTATGGTTTCCCTGGCAATCACTCTTTTGCCAATGGCAGCCTGGAGAGAAACTTCCCATTGCTGACGGGGGATGAGCTTTTTCATCTTGGCCACAAGCATCTTTCCCCGAAAATAGGCTTTATCCTTATGGACAATCAAAGAAAAGGCATCCACTGCCTCTCTGTTGATCAGGATGTCCAGCTTGACCAGAGGGGATTCTCTAAATCCTGTAAACTCGTAATCCATGGAAGCATAACCCTGCGATACAGATTTCAGTTGATTGTAGAAATCCATAACGACTTCATTAAGAGGGAGAAGATAGGTTAAAAAGATGCGCTGGGTACTGATGTACTCCAGCTTTTTCTGTTCTCCTCGCCGACTTTCCAGAAGCTTGAGGACAGCCCCCAGATACTCATCAGGCGTTATGATCAGAGCTTCGAGAAAAGGTTCCTCAATTTTTTTAATTTGGTTAGGAGGAGGGAGTTGTGACGGATTATGGAGTTCTTTAACCTGGTCGTCCTTACCAGTGACTCTAAAGCTTACGCTCGGAGCAGTAGTGATAAGATTCAAACCAAATTCTCTTTCCAATCTCTCCTGGATTATCTCCCTGTGGAGGAGTCCCAGGAAACCGCATCTGAATCCCATACCCAGCGCTGGAGAATTTTCAGGCTCATACTGAAAAGAAGAATCATTGAGCCGCAGCTTTTGGAGAGCCTTCCTTAAGTCATCCACACTGCTCTCTCCAGTTGGAAACATCCCGCAAAAAACCATGGGTTTTGCCTCTTTGAAACCAGACAAGGCTTGGAGGGCGCTTCTTTTCTTTTCAGTGATCGTATCTCCAATTCTGGCATGACTCAATTCTTTGATGCCTGCAATCACGTATCCCACTTCTCCAGCACCCAAGCTCTCTGCATTTTGAGGCTTGGGAGTTAAGAAACCAACTTCCTCCACCTCGTAGTCAACACCACAAGCCATAAGTTTAATCCGAGTTCCGATTCGAAGTATCCCATCAAAAACTCTCACCAGGATGATAACTCCGCGGTAGGAGTCAAACCAGGAATCGAAGAGGAGAGCTTTGAGAGGAGAATCTGGATCACCCTTAGGATAAGGAATGCGATTGACAATGCCCTCCAGGACTTGGTCGATGGCTGTTCCCTTTTTGGCGCTAACCAGGATTGCTTCTTCACGCTTTATACCGATAATACTTTCCAGTTGCTCAAGCGTCAGCTCTGGATTGGCCGCAGATAGGTCAATCTTGTTGATGACAGGAATAAGGAAGAGGTCATTCTGGAGGGCAAGATAGGTGTTGGCTAAAGTCTGAGCTTCAACGCCCTGGGAAGCATCAATGACCAGGAGCGCTCCTTCGCAAGCAGCCATACTCCGGGAAACTTCATAAGAAAAATCAACATGTCCCGGAGTATCAATCAGGTTGAGGATGTATTCTTCGCCAGATAAGCTTTTATAGCGAAGGCGGGCTGCCTGAGCTTTTATGGTAATTCCTTTTTCCCGCTCAAGATCCATCGTATCCAGCACCTGTTCTTTTAATTCTCGAGCAGAGAGGGCTCCTGTTTTCTCCAAGAGGCGGTCAGCCAGGGTTGACTTACCATGATCAATATGAGCAATAATCGAAAAATTCCGTATCCTTTTCATCGGGGTCAGACCTTTAAAACTTTCATTCATCGGGGTCAGACTTGCAAAACTTGCATAATTTTATCCACATTATCGGAAAGAATCTGATCATTATTTATTATATCATCAATTTTATGAATCATACGGGTTACAGATGAAGCATCTCTTTTTAAAAAATCGGCGATGGATTTATTACTGATTCCTGCATGCCTCGTGGCGATAAATGCAAACAAACCGCGACCATAAGATATGCATCGTTCTCTACTCTTACCCAAAATGCTATCAGGAGAAATCGCTGCTATTTCTGAAACTACTTTTAATATCTCAGGTAGAGTTTTCTTTTTCGCAGTGAACGGATTTTGCATTGCTTGTTCCTTTTTTTGCTGCCTGTTTTGATCTTTACTTTCTGCTTTTTGTTTTGCTTTTCTGACATACTCTGGGCTACCTAAAAAGCGTTGATCAATCACATTATGCAGAGCATCTTTATGTTCTTTATCTATACCATCCCTAATATATTGCCAATATATTCTTTCTGCTGCTAATTTATTTTCAGATAACATATTAAATATAAAATCTTTTTCAATAAAAGGCTGGTTTAAATATCCAAGATAGACTTGATGACTACTCCATAGATAATCCTCCGGGCTTGTCACTATTGCCGCTCTCACAGGATTAAGATGGATATATCTAACCAGCTCTAAAAGATAGGCATCACGCTGGCATAAAATAGCTTTATATCGCCCCTGAAAAAGATGCCCTACTGTTTTATACTTTTTATGAAAATAGGATGTATAGCTTTGTTGAAGACCTTGCATGATTTTTGAAAGAGGGACGATGCCTATTTCTATGAGGAAGTGTACATGATTAGGCATCAGAACAAAAGCATAAAGAGTAAATTTATAGCGTTTTTCATATCTTTCAATGCGCTTTAAATAGGCTTTATAATCTTGATCATCCTTAAAGATCTGTTGTTTATTATTTCCTCGTGCTAAAACATGATAGAGAGCTCCCGAAAATTCAATTCTAATCTTTCGAGCCATCTCCAATAATATATGACGTTTTGAACTTAGAATAATGGCAAAATTAGAAAATTTGCTCAAATAACTCAAGTTTTGCAAGTCTGACCCCATGGCTTACTTGACTTTTAGGCAGGAGTGCAGTAATTTTATTATGAGATTAATATATACATAAGGCCCTCTAAGGAGGTATAGATGTTTTTTTTAGGACCAGTCGGACCAACAGAACTTCTCCTCATTGCTTTGATCATTGTTTTCATCTTTGGCGCTCGAAAGCTTCCAGAGTTAGGGAAATCCTTAGGGGAAGGCATAAAGAATTTTCGAAAATCCATAACCTCAAAAGAAAAAGAAAAAAAATCCCCTCCTGAAAAACCTCAGCCTCCTGCTAAGGAATAATGAGCCTCGCTTTTGAAAACATAGATCAAAAACGAAAAGAAAAAAAAGAGAATTATTTTATTTCCTTCCTAAATTTTATAAGATCGACTTTTCCTCGGCACTATCTGCCCTGCATCTTCTGCTTACCATCGCAGAATTCCAGAACCCTTTGGAATAAAGCCTTAATTCATACAGCCGTCAGCAAAAAAAACTGAAAATGCCCCTTTATGCCGGATTTGACTTAGGAGGAACCCACCTTAAATATGGTTTAATCGACGATGGAGGAAGGATTCTTTTTAAAGCTAGGGCAGAGAGTCCTGCGAAAATAGAGGAGTTAATCCATCTTCTTAAAAGAATCTGGCAGGATCTTAAAAAAAGAGAAAAACAAGGCATCAGAGCTGCAGGCTTCGGGTTCCCGGGAATCTTTAGCCTCGAGGAACAAAAAATTTTTCAATCTCCCAATTATCCTGAGCTTGACAACTTCGCCCTCACCCCAGCCCTCTCCCAATTTATTGAAGTTCCATTTTGCGTGAACAATGATGCCAATATGGCTGCATTCGGGGAGTTTAAGTGCGGAGCAGGACAGGGAGTACAAAGCATGGTCTTGCTGACCATCGGAACAGGTGTCGGGTCAGGAATCATTCTCGATGGAAAACTCTGGCTGGGCAAATGTGGCTTTGCTGGAGAACTGGGTCATGCGACTGTCAACCCCCAGGGAGAAAGATGCAATTGCGGAAGTCTGGGATGTCTTGAAACAGAAGTCTCAGCTCCTAAAATCGTTAAAAACTACAACACCTTGATAAAAAAAAGAGAGGAAATTACAGCGGAGGAGGTCTTTCACAGAGCTAAAAAAGGGGATAATGATGCACTCCAGGCTTTTTCTCAGGCCGGCTTTTATCTGGGCGTAGGACTTTCCATCGCCATAAATCTTTTAAATCCTGATAAAATTCTCCTTGGTGGTGCTGTTATGGAAGCGGGTGATTTCCTGCTTTCTCCTGCTCTCAAAGAGGCCCTGATAAGATCATACAAAGCCTCTTTTAGGTGCTGCAGGATCGAAAAAGCTAGCCTGGGAAACAAAGCGGGTCTTATCGGAGCCGCCCTGTGGGCAAAAGAGCAACTTTTATAAGTTTACCCCCCATTGTTCCAATTACTCAAGTTTTGCAAGTCTGACCCCATTGTTCAATTATTTGAATCAGATTCAATTATTTGGATTATTTTCTGAGGAAAAAATCATGTACAAAATCTATCATGCTGAAAATAAACAAATTAAAAAAATATTTATTCTGGCACATTTTTTGCATTAAATCTTCATAAAGCAAATATTATCTTCTATATATTACAAATTATATATGTAGATTATAAGTTATAATAAAAAAAATCACGAGAAGGAGGTGAAAAAAGGGGAAATTAAATCAAAAAAAAGGCAAAAGGAGGAGTGTTGTTTAAAATAAACACTCCTGGGACTAGAACTAAAAAGGAGAAGGAAATGAACAAAAAAATTTTTAAAGCCTCCTTGATTTTGATCTTAGCTCTCGGCCTCACATCCGCAAGCTTTGCGCAGGGAAGGCAAACAGGAACCATCAGCGGCACGGTCGTTGACTCAGAAGGTAATTTTCTCCCTGGATGTACAGTTACTCTTTCCGGGCCCAGGCTTATCGGCACGAAAAGTTATGTGACATCAGATACGGGCAAGTTCCGCTTCCCCTCTGTTGCTCCGGGTCGTGATTATGAACTGAGAGTGGAGCTGCCCGGATTCAAGACATCCATCAGAAAAGGCCTCATCGTCAGTGTGGCCAGAGCGACTACTCTCAAAGTTGAGCTGGAGATCACGACCCTCGAAGAAGAGGTCACAGTCGTTGCTGCCTCTCCAGTTGTCGATATCCAGACATCCAAGGTGAGCGTGAGCTACAACGCTGATTTTATAGCGAGTATCCCTATGAACCGGGACCTCTACGGTATCCAGAACTCCATCCCTGGTGCCGTCTCTGAAGGAGTCGATTACCGACGGACCTCTTCCATCCTGGGAGGAACGGTCCGCAGTAACCTCTACCAGCTTGACGGTGTTCCGATGAATGATCCCGCCACCTTCTATCCCATGGCCAACATCAACGTCGATGTCTACGAAGAGATTGAATTCGGGGTCGGATCGCTTCCGGCCGAAGTTGGACAAGCAGACTCAGTGGTTGTCAACATCGTCACCAAGAGCGGTGGAAACAGGTTTTCCGGGAACATTTCCGCTTATTTTACCGGCGACAGTTTAGTCAACGATCTGATATCTGCTGAAGATATGGAAGCGGTTGGTGTCAATGCTCCTCGATCATTCAAGGATTACAAAGACGGCTCCCTGAGCTTTGGCGGTCCCGTCATCAAAGACAGGGCCTGGTTCTTCCTCAACGGCCGTCGTCTTATCTGGGAACGAGCCAATCCAGAGACGTATGATATTCGGTTAGCAAAGATCAACTTGAGGGAATGGACATTCAGTGAGGCAGAGAAACAGCATTTTGATATCGAACATGAGGAGTGGTTGGGCTTTGGCAAACTGACATTCCAGCTCACAGATAACATCCGGTATATGGGCATGTACCACTGGAACAATATCTATGAACCTGTTTACCAGAACAGAACCAGTAATTCCTACACTTTTGCCAACACGATCTCTTGGGAATACGAGAACACCCACACCACAACTCACCAGATCAACTGGGTCCTGAACCAGAATACATTCGTCGATGTTCGAGGGTCGTATGTCTACCGCCATTTTCCCATCCTTCTGCGGCCAGAATACGCTGAAAGATATTTTGTCTACGACCGGGAGGAGCAAGTTAGATGGGGAAACTCTTATTACGGGGACGATTATCTCCGTAAAAAAGCCCTCGCTTCGTTTGCGGTGACCCACTTTAAAGATGACTTCTTGGGAGCAAGCCACGAAATAAAGTTTGGCGGTGAATTCGAGCACACTATTTACGCTCTCGACAGGTACAAGGACGCCAATCCCTACTACACCTACTGGAGAGATTACAACGCTGGCAACAAATATTACTACTCAACCGGAGGCGAGCGAGGCCGGCTCAGAGTGCGTCCTTTTGGTCCGCGAGGCACCGTGTGGAAATATGACAACACCCGCCGTTTCTCTGGCTTTGTCCAGGACAGCATAGTCAAAGGGAAGCTGGCAATCAATGTTGGCCTCCGAATTGATTACGGCTACCAGTACGAACCAGAGCAAACACGGCCCGATATGATCGACCTTTATAGTGTCGGCCCCGAATTCATGAATCCCGCTCTGGACGCAACTCCCACTCTACTCCTCCACGCGCTGAACGATCAGTATCACAACGACGACGGCATAGACTTCAATCAAACCTCTGCTTTTGATGCCATTACTACCCCTTACAAAAAAATCGTTGAGTTCACAACTCTTTCGCCGAGAATTGGACTCGTTTACGATCTCTTCGGTGACGGAAAGACGGCTCTAAAGGCCTCTTTCAGCCGCTACTATGAGCCAATCTGGTCCGCTAAGTACAACGCCGCTAACATAATGAGCGGCACAGCTATGAACTGGTACTGGTACGACCTGAACAGCAACGGATTCATGGATCTTCCTGTATCCGACGGCAGATATGGATCACCTGTTCAAGCTCAGTACATTGACGACACAGGCGATCAGTACAGGTTAACCAGTTATGATGTTCAAGACCCCGATTTCGCATACTATCCCACAGACTTGAAGCCTCCTTATATGCATGAATTCATTCTAGGCGTCGACCATGAGCTGATCAGGGACTTCAGACTGGGACTCCAATTCATCTACAAGATAAACAAGAACATCGTCGAGGACGTAGATACAAACAACGGCTATGATCCTACCGCCACCGATGATCAGGGAAACCTCATCTGGCTCCCGTATGATTTTACTGATCCTGGCTGGGATGGAGAATGGGGAACAGACGATGACCAGGAAATGACCGTATACGGCCTGGCTGATGGCGCTCCTACAAGAACTTACATGGGCGCGAATCCACCGGAAGCCAAGAGGACATACACGGCTATAATTATGACTTTCGACAAGAGGATGTCAAACGGGTGGCAGCTGCAGGGCTCGATCCTGTATTCTGCCTTTAAAGGTAATGCTTCTCCCACATACGGATCAACAGAAGGCGAGTCAAGTTTGTTCGACAACCCCAATACTATGATAAACTCCTACGGCCGCGTGGCTTTTGACCGCCCGCTCCAGATCAAGCTCATAGGATCTGTTATGCTCCCCGGGGACATCGTCTTCACCGGTTATTTCCAGCACCGTTCAGGATCAGCCTGGAGAAGAACGATTTCGCGCGTTTACTTCCCATCCAGCATTGATACTCAAGACACTTATGATGATGTCGCTCCCGAAACGCTCGGGACTCGAAGAAATGCTCCTTACACCATGTTGGATATAAGAGTGGAGAAATCCTTCACTTTTGGTGATTTCGGCAAGCTGAGTCTCTATATCGATGCCTTCAACCTCGCGGGAAGAAGCGGTTACAACGTCTCTCAGAATCCCAACCCATATATCTGGCCCTACAGAGATCCTCCGGAAATTGACCTCGACTCAGACTATGGAGACATAACGAGTGCCTATGGTTCTCGTTCATTCCGTATAGGAGCGAAGTTCGCATTCTAGTACAAAAAGAGCTACCTGCTTAGTTCGATAAGATAAGAGGGAGGGAATTATCCCTCCCTCTTTTTTCTTTAGAAATCTTAAGAGATTTCTCCAGCCATTTTATTTAAAGAAAAAAATACCTTTTTCGTTTAGAATTATACATAGAGATATGAAATTTCAAGATATGGTTTTTTTCTCGAATAGGGCTACTGAAGAAAGAAGAGATATGAAAAAGATTCGCTATCATACCTGGTCTTTACTGATGCTTATTCTTCTCAGGATTATGTTTGTCCCGCACCCCATGTATTCTCTAAGGAAAGAAGAGACAAAACAAAATTTTCTTCTTATAACCATAGACACACTCAGAGCTGACAGGTTGAGCTGTTATGGCAGCCAATACCCTAAAACTCCCAATATCGATAAACTTGCAGGGAGAGGCGTGCTCTTTTCCAGAGCTTTCGCTAACACATCTACCACACTGCCATCTCATGCGAATATACTCTTAGGAACAACTCCAAACCATCATGGAGTTCATGAAAACTTGAATTTCGTGGTAAGAGAAGAGTTGTTGACCCTAGCCGAGCATCTCAAGAATAATGGCTATTCAACCGGAGCCTTCGTCGGAGCCTACGCCCTCGATTCAAGGTTTGGATTATCCCAGGGCTTCGACTTCTACGACGATAAATACAGCCGCCTTCATTCTGTAAATCTCGTCTCCTTAGAGAGAAAAGCTGAAGCTGTGATCGAGGCTGCTCTTGAGTGGCTGAAAGGTCGAATATCACCCTGGTTTCTCTGGGTCCATTGTTGGGATCCGCATAGCCCGTACGATCCGCCGGAGCCTTTTAAAACTCAATACAAAGATAATCTGTACGAAGGGGAGGTTGCCTACGTCGATCTGATCCTGGGAAATCTCTTCACTTATATGAAAGAGAACAACCTGTTCGATTCGACTCTTATTATTTTCACAGGGGACCACGGCGAGTCATTAGGCCAGCACGGTGAGGAGACTCACGGTTTTTTCGCCTACAATTCATCCATCTGGATCCCTCTCATCATCTCGCATCCTGAAACAGCCCCGGGTCGTATCGATTACGATGTCAGTCATATCGACATATTCCCGACAGTCTGTGATGTGCTAGGAATAAAGAAGCCGTCTTTTCTCCAGGGAGCCTCTCTCCTCCCGGCTTTAAAGGGGAAAAAACTGCCAGAAAGGCCAATCTACTTCGAATCTTTGTATCCCTACTACAGTCGCGGATGGGCCCCCCTGAAGGGATTTATCCTCAAAAAGAAAAAATTTATAGACTCTCCTATTCCAGAGCTGTATGACCTGAACCGTGATTTTGATGAGCTTAACAATCTTGCCCAAAGAGAAAAAGTAGCTAAACTTACATCGCAGCTTAAGGAAATAATCAATGCCCTGACACCAGCTGAGAAAATTGACGCTACTCAAAAAGTCGGCAGAAAAACTCGCGAAAAGCTGGCAAGCTTAGGCTATATCTCGAGTGTTCGAGTTTCACAAAAGAAGGATTTTAGCGCAAAAGATGATGTGAAGGTCCTCCTTCCTTATATAAATAAAATTGGTGAAGGCTGGAAACTGTATAAGAAGGGAAAACAAGACGCAGGAATCAAGCTCTTAAAGGAAATCATAGAAGAAAGAAAAGATGTAGATTTGGCATATAAACATCTTGCTTCTATCTATCAAGAGACAGGAAATCCAGAAGAGGCTCTTGTAATCCTGGAGCAAGGGCTCAATGCTCTTCCTTCAAGCTACGAGATATTTATCGAACACATGAAAGCGCTCATTTCTGTTCAACAGTATGACAAAGTCATCAGTTCTTTCGAAAAAACGAACATTAGAGAAGCTGAGTATGATCCCGAAATATGGAGTAACCTCGGGACTGCCTATGCCAAGAAAGGCAATTTTGAGGAGGCGATCAAAGCCTTCGAAATGGGTCTTTCCCTGGATGATAAGCATCCTGAGCTCAACAACAACTTGGCCAATGCCTGCTATTCCCACGGACTGCAATCAAAAGATTCCTTAATCATTTCCAGAAGCTTCGAGTACTACAAAAAAGCCATAGAACTAGATCCTGAATTCCCAGCTCCCTACTATGGATTGGGCCATGCCTACAGGCAGCAAGGAAACCTGGGAGGAGCCATCTACTGCTGGGAAAAAGCTCTGGAAGCAGATCCCGATTTCCGTCAGGCTCATTTTGATCTAGCCATGGCCTATTTAAACACTGGCGATAAAACCAAAGCGTTTGATTTACTCAGTGAGCATAAAAAACGATACTACTATCTGATGACTCCTGCTGAAAAGGAAAGATTAGACGCCCTGATTGAACAGAGCCAGAAATGATCCGGGTAAGCTTGGTATCATGTTAGCTTGGGGAAGAGAAAGAAAAAAGAGAAAGGCTAACTTATAATTAATACAAAAAAATTGACATTAAACCATTTTTTTTCTATAACAAAATTATATTTCTAAAATAAGAGCATGAAGAAAAGTTACTTTCTCTGCTTGCTTCCCGTTGTTGCTCTCTTGCTCCATTCGGCTTGCACTTCTTCTCATAAAATCTTAAAACCTCCCGTTGACTCCAACAGCCAGAAATTCTTGGATATCATCCGCTATATCATCACCCCTCAGGAAGAAAGAATTTTTCGGGCAATGCCTCCCGAAGACCGAGGAGAGTTTATCATAGATTTCTGGGCAAGGCGTGATTCAGATCCTTCAACCCCTGAAAACGAATTCCGCTCAGTATACTACACAAGGCTGGCTGTGGCTGATAAGGCTTTCGGGGCTGGCATTCCAGGGTGGATGACTGATAAAGGTAGAATCTATATCCTCCTGGGCCCTCCCATGGATGTTATCAAAAAGACCATGGGGGAAAAATCAAAAGAATTCAGTAGAGACCAGAGACAACTCAGCGCAAATTTATTAGAGGAGGGAACCTTCACTGAAAAACCGACAGATATCTGGATCTACAACCAGTACCCAGATTATTTCGCCGGGCCTCTGCGCCTCACTTTTGTCGATTATGACGGCACCGGGAATTACAGATTAACGACTGATGTGGAGGTGAAGCCTTTTTCCATGATGTCCCCTCACCAGAGCGATCCCGATATGGTAAAGTATCAATGGATAGGAGAAATAGAGGGGAGTGAATCTTTTTCTGCCTTTCTTCCCTTCCTTGATTACTCCAAATCTCTGGGTGAGATACAAAAAAGTAAGGATGGAACCTATGCTGTTGAGTGCGCCTTTGATATTCCTTACCGAGCCATAAGATATCAGAAAAAAGGTGATGGATGGGATTATCACTTAGAATTAAGTATAGAGGTCAAGTTCGTCGGAGAAAAAAGCTCTTACCGGGAAAATAAGGTGATAAGCAAGCATATTTCCAGCAAAAATCTTAAGAAAAATTTCTCAGAAAAATACACTATCAGGCAAAGCTTTTTCGTTCCTTTGAATATAGGGAAAAACGAAATCTATTTTTCGGTTCGTGATAATATCTCCCAAAAAAGACTCCGAAAATTAGATATTGTTGATATAAAAAAGTAAAAATTTCATAATTAACTTTTAATAATCCTTGATCAATTCTTCCAGCTTAGGAATTAGATTCTTAATATTCTCAGCTTGCGGATCGTCAGGAGCTAATTCTACAAATTTCTTTAAGCTATCGACAGCAAGCCTGTACTTGCCTTTGTTCAAATAAGCATAGCCTACCTGCCTATGAGGAGGAGCCCAGCTTTCATTGATTTTAGCAGCGAGCAGGAAATATTCAATCGCCTTGTCTGTCTCCCCTTGTTTGAAGAATATTTCTCCCACATTAAAAGCCAGAGTTTCATCTTCCGGGAAACTATCTATTGCCTGCCTGAAATATTCGCTCGCTTTCTCCAGGTTGCCCTGCTTAAAATAGGCTTCTCCCATACCTGCCAGAGCTCTGGCGGCGGTTTCATCACCTCCGATGGACTCTTTCTCTTCTTTTACCTTCTCTAAAATCTTAGTGTAGATCTCAATGGCTTTATCATACTCACCCATTTCTTTATAGCAATTGCCGATATTGATGTTAATCTGATAAACGGAGGGATTCAGCCCGATAAATTGCTCAAATTTTGCGACTGCCTCAGCATACTTTTTTTGATCAAAAAGCTCGTTTCCCTCCTCGAATAGCGCTACCGATCCTTCATCCTGAATGGCTGGCATGTTCATCTTAGCCACCTGGATCTTCTTCATGATAAAACTAACAGGAGGATTCTGCTTTGAAAATTGGCTGACTCTCATCTCATGGAAAACAGTTCCATATCCTTCTTTGGATGCGGTAATACGGAAATATCCTGTTCCCAGCCCCATTACAGCCCAGCTTCCCTTCTCATCAGATTCCGAGGTAAAGGTGACTTTATACTTAAGATGGATGGCTTCAATTTTCGCTCCTTCTATTGGATCGCCAACTTCATCTTGAACGTGTCCCCGGATCCTTCCCTTTCCACGTCCTTGCTGAGCGGAAAGAGTCAGAGAGAGACTTAAGCATAGAACAGAAACTATAAATATAATGAATATATTTTTGCTTCTCATTAAATCCTCCCTAAAAGGTTAAGATTATTATCATGCTTCTCTCATTATTAAACTTTTTCGCTTGCAATTTTTCAACGGTTTTCCACAAATCCTCGGAGACCTTATTTTATTTTATATTCTCCAAAAATTCAAGGAAGAGACGCTAGGCTTAGATGATTAGCTAGACTGGATAAATCAACTTGAGACTTGATAGTAGCTGAGATAAACAAAAATAATAATTTTAAATATGATCTAGGCTTAAGGTTATAAGCGGAATTCCATGACCTTTTTCAAATCTTCGCCACCGGTTCTATTTATGATGAGAGCATGAAGCAGATTCTTTCCCTGACGAAGCCTCTCCAAGTCTTTTTCCAAGATTAAAGGGATTTCCATTTCGTACATTTTGTTTTGCTTTTCTTTAAGCTCGTCTTCTTTAATTGCGATGGCAAAGGCCTCTTCATATTCCCAGATGAGGTTACCCTCAGAATCCTTCAGCTCCAGGCGAACATCAAGCACAGTCTCCAGCATATCACCTTCAGCCTTATACCAGATATTGCCGTAAGGTATCTCTATGGTGATTGTGCCTTCAACTCTGTCTTCTTCGACAACATCTTTCTTTACCCTCCATTTGAAATCAAAAAATCTCTTTTCCTTTCCAAAAGTCTGCTGGGCTCTTGCCTGGGCTTTGGTGAGCTCATGCATATACATCAGGTTAAACTGTCGCATACCTGTGAGATCGTAAGTAACCAGCGAATAGATCCCTGTGCAGGTTGAATCAAGAAAGACGACCGGGAAAGCTCCGTAGTACCAGATCTCCCGGCAGCGGCTGTAGGGATCTCCTCCCATAGGATATCTCATTCTATCCATGGGCGGACCAAAAAGGATGTAGATTCTTCCCCTATCGGTCAACCATCCTGGTTTGGCTTCACTTACAAAAAGTTCAGATGCTCTTTCTATACGGTTGAAATACTCCATTTTAAATTCGTTTTCTTCGGTATCTTGATCAGGATCACGACGCTCCCAGAATTTTTCTATAAACTGTTCTTTTTCCGAGTTGGGGAGCTCGAGGAAAATTTTTCTCTCTTTTCTGGTGATGATATACTTGACCTTGGAGATAAAATCAGCATTTACAGGATCTAACTTGCGCTCTATATTATAAAGGCGACAGGAGGAAGAAAAGAAAACAAGAAAGGAACTGGAGAGAAGAAGGAAACAAAGGGCAAGGGGGATTTTTTTGGATTTTTTCTCTAAATTTAATGAATTACTCATTTTTTCTCCTTTAAAGCCTCAACACTCTTCTTGATTTGAGGCTGATTCTGGTTTATCTCCAGGGATTTTTGCCAGGCTGCTAGGGCTTCGTCCGGCTCACCCAATTGGAAATAGCACTCGCCAATGGTATTTAATAAATTGATATTTATTCCATAACTAGAGATAGCTTTATCCAGGACCTCGATTGCTTTGCTTAACTCTCCCAAATTCTGGTAGGTTTTGCCCATCATAAAAAACACCTCGTATTTTGGCAGCTGAGGCTGGTTTATAAAAGGAAGCAGCAAAGATTCAACTTTTTTGTATTCGTTCAAGACCATGTAAGTCCGGGCCAAATTTAAAGCAAAATCAACTGAATCTGGTTTTTTCTGGAACGCTTTCTCCAGATTGACCCGAGCCTCGGCTATCTTGCCGCTGTTGAAAAGCTGCGTGCCTATCAAATAAAAATGGAGAGGATCTTGGGTATCAGGCGAGAGTTTAGAATAAACCCAGGGACGTGCTATGGCCTCAAGATGAGTTATATCAAACTCCTCGCTATCAAAAAGGACTTCCTGACCATCAACAAAAAGAGAGACTTGAACCCTGTAGTGAGCTGGGGGGAATTGGCTAAGATCAAACTGCTCCAGAATATTTGGCAAATCTTGATATTCTGCAACTTTTCTATTTTTAGAGAGAAATTCTTCTCCGCTTTTAAGGAAGGTAAATTTGACCTCTCCTTTTTCTCTCAATTCCCCGCTCAGGCCATGAATCTGGAAAACTATGATCAAATTGCCGTCCTTGAGAAAGACTCTATTCGCCTGGAAGTAAATCTGGTATTCTCCAGCCTGAAACGGCCGCAGCCTGTCTTGCTGGGGTGTGCTCTTTTTAATCCTGTAGCCTAAAATGAGCGAAGTCATCTGGGGCGCTTCCTCCTCCTGCGGAATGACAAGGTTTCGCTCCAGTGAAGTAAATTCTTTGGATGTTTCATTTTTAAACAGGATGGAAAGCTTGTAATTCCCGGGGATAAGAGGAAACATATCCTGAATAAGCAGCGGCTGGCGCCTTATGCTCTTTATTCTTTCTTCATCAAAATCAAGAGAAATGGTTTTTTCAAATTGATAAATGTTTTTCCCTTCCAGGTTCGAGACAGTACCGTTAAGTTTCAGGTTGGCGTAATATTTATTCTCGTATTGGTCCACAGAAAGCTTTGCTGGTTCAATAGCATAGTGAACAAAATAAAACCCTGAGCGGTCTTTAATCACTTTGACCAGAGAATCACTATCGATATAATTGGCCGTATATTCCACTTCCACGATATCTTTGTACTCAAGAAACTTTTTGGCATATCTCTCCTTTATTTGTCTAATGGCGGTTGTCTCAACTCTCTGTATTAATAAATCTGAAGACAGGGAAGGCCGCCCAATAACAGCAGCACCACCTTCTCCAGGGATAAGAGACAAAGAAACCTGAGCCAAGTCTGGCTCCATCTCCCTCAGCTCATTATAGGCCATTAAATAATCCATAGGGTCTCCCCAATAAGATGTCATCAAAGCCTGGGGGCCATCCTTGAGAGGACTGTAAAGTTTAAACTCTCCCATGCCTCCTTGCTGAAAAAAAACAAGGTAAAAGCCTGGAGGAAGACCAAGCTTTGTAAGGCCTTGATAGAACCATATTACAGTAGGGTAAATCACAGTCTTTCCCTCAAACCTTTGTATATCAATGGGTTCACCCAGAATGATATGTACCCTTCCCCTGTCAGTTCTCCAGCCTAGCTTTGGTATCCCCCTTCCAAAAAAATGGTTGGCATAATTTATACGCCGATAGTGTTCCTGCCTGAATTCATTTGTGGGTATGCCTTGAGTAGGATCTCTGTGTTTCCAGAAAGCATCTTGGAAAAGGTCTCTTTCTCTATCTGTCTCAAGCTTAAGAAAAACTTCCTTCTCAATTGGAGCCATGATATAAACGACTTCCTCTTCCAGCCATTTTTTGTAAGCAGGGGGAACCTTGCTTTTTTCTTTCTTTTTACCCCCAATAAGGAAGAAAACAGTAATTATTATAAGGAAAGAAATGTATAATTTCTTTTTCACAAGAACACTCCTTTATTATCTTAATATATGTATACTCTCCATCTAACAAGTTAAAGTGAACCACAAATAAATTCAAGTCATAATTATAGAATCCATATAACAAACTTAGCGCAATTTTTATGCCAAAAAATTCTCAATCGATATAAGTATTTCTTTTTCCGCAGTAGAAAACAAAATCCGCTCTACAACAAAAGTTGAGCTTGACAAATCAAGCTCCTGCAAATATTCGATATGCCATATATACCATGGGTTTAGCACTATTCATCTTAATTTTTAGCTCTTTTCTAGTTCTTGATGTCTTGACTCTTACTTCATAGTTTACTATTTTAAAGAATCAATAAAAAGAAAAAAAAGATGCTCCATGTCAAAGATCAAAGAAAAATCCCGTTTAACAGGATGGGTAAATAAAGGAGACACAAAGTGGGAAAGAAAATATTCATATTTCTATTGATTCTATCTCTCTCGACAGGAATAGCCTCCAGAGCTTTTGCTCAAGGACAAACAGGCTCCATCAAAGGGAAGATAACTGACAAGGCAGGAAATCCTTTGCCGGACGCCTTCATTTATGTTTCTTCACCAGCCATGCTAGGAATTCGGACTTATCTCTCCTCAAAGACAGGTGCTATCAGATTCCCTGGTCTTCCTCCTGGTATCTACAAAATCATGGCAGAAAAGCCCGAATTTAAAAC
>DRHQ01000085.1 GCA_011049545.1 Candidatus Aminicenantota bacterium
AGATTTTCCAATCTTTATCTTGTCCCCATCATTTAGCAAGTGGTCTGGAGAAGGAGAATCTATTACTCCGAGAAAAGCGGCCATTTCAGATTGCTTAACATTTCCCAGCATCGGGCTATCAGCAGAATGGATATATAAGGGAATGCTAAACTTCTCCTTGATGTCCTTATTTGCACCGATATGGTCTATATGACCATGAGTATTGAGTATGAGCGCTGGCTTAAGACTTTTTCGGGCAATCAATTGGAATATCCTGTCTGCTTCAGCTCCAGGATCAACAACAGCGCACTCCAAGGAATCTTGACAATAAACAACGTAGCAGTTTGTTTCAAGGGAACCCACAACTATCACTTCGTACTTCATTCTTTTTATCTTTTTTATTCGATGATAATTCTAACAAAAAAAAAGGCGATATGCTACTTTTTCTCGAACAGAGAAGAGGGGAAAAAAGAGGGTCGTCCCAATAGAAACGCTTGGCGAAGGCTGTATGGTGAAAAAACCGTGAGAAAGGCTGAGCGGGCATGGTTCCTCTCCGGAGGAGAGGAGAGCGAATCCTTGATCCGAGTTGCTTTTGACTCGCTGGGGCAAAAGCAACGTGTTTTTTAACCAAATAGCCTGAGCCTTTTTTCTTGTTTTTTCCCAAGAAAAAAAATATAATCCTTTATCTATCCATTGGTTAGGATTTTCTTCCTTCATGATAAATCGCTCTTCCGGTAAAGAGGTCATCAGCTCATGGTTCGGGCAAAAAAATTTTGATATGATCTAGAGCTTAAGGGATGGAGCAAAGAAAAAAAATAGGTTTTCTCCTTGGCCCTTTTCTTTTTTTGGTGGCCTATTTCTCTCCTCTTATCCCCCACAACCCAAAGGCCAACAGTCTTTTAGCCGTGTTTCTTTTGGTCGTGGTCTGGTGGGTTACTGAATGTATTCCTATCCCTATTACTGCTCTCCTCATCCCTGTTTTTATTACGGTTTTTCATATTGCGCCAGTCAAAGAGGCCTTTGCTCCTTTTGCTAATCCCATTATCATGCTCTTTTTAGGAAGTTTTGTGCTGGCAAGGGCAATGAGTGTCCATGCTCTTGACCAAAAATTAGCCTACTCTATTCTCTCCTTGAAATCCATCGGCCATAATAAAACCAGAATCCTTTTTGCCTTGGGACTGACCACTGTTTTTCTTTCCATGTGGATAAGTAACACAGCCACTACTGCTATGATGTTCCCGATTGTTCTGGGAGTTTTGGGCACCTTCGATTCAGAGAAAGGCAAAAAGGGAACTCCCCTTTTCAACTTAATCCTGCTTCTGACATTAGCCTACTCTGCATCTATTGGAGGTATCGGAACTCCTATAGGAAGCCCCCCTAACCTTATCGCCATCGGCATGCTCGAAAAATTGACTGCCTACAGGATCACTTTTTTCCAGTGGATGACCGTCAGTCTTCTGGTGCTTATTCCTATGTTTTTCGTTCTGTTTTACTTCATGAAGTTTAAACTCAGAGGAGAAAAAAATTCTGGGGAGCTAACCAATATTCTTCAGTTTAAGGGGAAAAAAGTCCATCAAGGGTTGGGGCGAGCACAAAAAAATGTCCTTGTGGCTTTTTCTGTCACTGTTTTCCTCTGGATTTTTCCAGGTTTTGTTTCTCTTGTCTGGGGAAGAGAGGCTCCTCTTTTCCTCTGGCTCCAGGAACACTTCCCCGAAGCCGCAGCAGCTATAATAGGGGCAGGCCTCCTTTTCATCCTTCCAGTTAATCTAAAGCGCGGTCAATTCACCCTTTCCTTGAAAGAAGCCTTGAAGATCGACTGGGGAACTCTTCTTCTCTTTGGAGGAGGATTGTCTTTAGGATTCCAGATGTTTGAAACTGGCCTAGCTGATTCTATCGGAAACTTTTTTATTTCCCCTGATGGAAGCGCAGCCAGCCTTTCTCTCATCACTCTCCTCGCTGTTGCTTTTAGCGTTTATCTTACCGAGCTGACTTCTAACACAGCCTCAGCCAACATGATTATCCCCATTATCATCGCCATCTCAAACGCTGCATCAATCAGTCCTCTTCCTCCTGTTTTGGGGAGTGCTATCGGCTGTAGTTTTGCCTTCATGCTTCCTGTCGCTACTCCTCCTAACGCTATTATTTACGGCTCAGGATTGGTTCGACTCCCTCAAATGATGAAATATGGATTCTGGATGAATATTGCCGGAATCATAATCATCTGGGTGGCCGTAACGTTCCTCGCCCCTTTATTGGGATTGATATAAAATGCGGATTTGAGGAACAAGCTCCTACAATCTCATCCGCAGCACTTTTGCCATACTTTTCCTATTTTCTGCTTTTAGCGTTATTGTATTTTATCCATCAGGAAGTTCTGTTATAATTAATGTTGATGGATGCCTATTTATCCCAGGAAACTTACCAATCTCTCAACGTTATTAACTTGATTTCTTCAAGTTCAATCTCTGATGGGTTACTTATCGGACACAAGAGAGGCCATAGGTTTTTTGTGGAGAAAATATTACCCTCTCTGCAAGGTTTTTTCCCTTCTCTCAAAAAGTATTATGAATTAGATCAGCTCTTCAACGGAAAATTCCTGGGTTTTTTCTCTTTTAATCCGGATGAAAAAAAAATCAAAAAGATATTGGCTCCCTTTGCCTGCGGAAAACTCTTTTTAAAAATCAGCTCAAACCAGCAAAAAAAGATGACAATTAAATCATATGTCATAGATTATGAGAATGAATTTTTTCTCCTTCCTGTTGAACTAAGAAGTCAAGAGTAAGTAACCATAATATAATATATAAAGGAGGATCTTCTGAACAAAGATCAGCAAAAATTACTCCTTGGTTTAGCTCGTCATACTATCGAGCATTACTTGAAGACAGGAAATGCTCCCAAGGAAAAAATAGAAGATAAAGTGCTTAATGAAAAAAGGGGGGCTTTTGTCACTCTTAAAGTGAATGATCAACTCAGAGGCTGTATCGGATATCCTCTCCCTCGTAAATCCCTCTGGGAAACAATCTCCGATGTTGCCATCTCAGCTGCTACTCAGGACTTCCGTTTCGAATCCATAACACTTGAGGAACTACCCGATACAAAAATTGAAATATCCGTTCTCAGCCTGCCGAAACAAATCAAGGATATCAAGAAAATAGAAGTGGGAAAGCACGGTATCATTATTTCTAAGGGCCCATGCAAAGGCCTTCTCCTTCCTCAGGTTCCTCTTGAGTGGAAGTGGGATTTAGAGACCTATCTCTCTCATGGATGTTTGAAAGCAGGCCTGGATAAAAAAGAATGGAAAAAAGGAGTTAATATCGAGATCTTCTCTGCTCAAGTGTTTTCAGAATGAAGATCTGAAATCAAGAAGAAAAAAATCGAATTACCAGACAAAGCCGTAAAGCCCCTTGCTTTAGCAATGGGGATATAAGGCGCAAATTTTTCTTGCTTTTTGTATCGCAAGCAGCTATACCTCATATTGGCCGAAGGACATTCGGTATCAGCCTGTGGAGTGGAGACGTTGGTCGCCACCGGGAAGCAGCAACTCCAAACACGAAAGCCCCTCAGGGTATAAGTTGGAGAATCCCCGCGCTTTAGCGATGGGGAGTTGTCAAGGACTTAACTTGAAAAAATTCAAGCCGGTTATTTATTTCTCAGTGAATACCTTTTTCTGGAGCATTTTTTTTGCGTCCTTTTTATGAACATCTACCCCAGCAATCCAGCGAGGATCCGACTCGATGCTTAACACGTATTCCAATTCCTCTCTTGCTTTATCCACCTCTTTGAAGGAAAGGAGGGCGTCAGCTAAATAACAACGCGTTAAGGCTTCATTAGGAGCAAGCTCTTTTGATTTCAGAAGGTGTTCGAGAGATTTTTTCTTGCTTCCCCCGGCAAAACCTGGCACCTTGAAATAGACCCGGCCCAGGACTCTGTCTGGTCCTCCGTCTTCATATCCCCTATCTAACTCGATAACTTTGTTCATCGCTTCCTTGATTGGCTTGACAAAAGATAAACTCTTAAGCATTCCTCTCGCTTGTCCATAGACTCCATAACTGACCCCAAGCCAGTAGTGGCCATCCGGCTTCTCAGGTTCTAATGCTACTGCTTTTTTTGCATAATAAAGTCCTTGACCAAAAATAATCTTTTTTTCCTTCTTACTCTCTGTTCTGGTTCCTATGTAATATAATATCCTGGAAAGCTTCCAAAAAACTTCGAATTTATTCTCTGCTTTAACGACGGCTTCCCTGTATTTAGACAGCGCTTCCTGCGCTGTGGCCATATCTTTCATCTCCGCATATAATTTGTCCCCTTGAGCAATAAATTCCTCAGGTTCCTGGGATAACAAGGGAATAGAAAAACTTAATAAGATAAGAAGTGAAAAAAATATTTTTGTCTTCATTTTCTTCTCCTTTTAGTGCGTATTTATAACATACGTTTCCTGCTAAGGACAAGAACATTAAGAACTAATTGAAAAACTTATCAGCCTTCTCATCCAGATGAAGCATGAAACGTTCTATTTTATGACGCTCTTTCTCCAGTTCATCATCCTTGAGATCAGGGTCAACTGTAAAATGTTCCCCATACATGGCAACGATTTTGGAGAGAGGATGAAAAATCAAAAAATTATCCCAGCTTTTCAAGAATTTTTTTCTTGAGGTCGAAAATGTAAACGGAACAAGAATGGCTCCGGTCTCTTGAGCAAGTTTCAGTGCTCCAAGTTTCATCTCTCGATTGGGCCCTCTGGGACCATCAGGAACAATTATCAATTCTCCTCCACTCTGAAGCTCTCTTTTCATCTTATTCCACACTCTTATGAGAGCATGTGAGCTTGATCCTCTTAAGATTCGATATCCCCACCCGGACATAATCCGGGTAGCGACCTCGCCATCCTTGCTGGGGCTTATAAGCGGCATGATTCCTCTTCGGCGAAAAAAAAAGGGTACAATAAAAATCCGCCCGTGCCAAACTAGAAAAATAACAGGCTTTCCTTGCTTTCTTATTTCTTGGTAATTTTCTACTCCCAGGACTTTCATCCTGGCTGATTTGGCCCATACCCATAAAACCAGCTTCCCCAAAACTCCAACCATTCTCCATCTAAGCTCACTGAAAAAAGACATCGGCATAAATAATATAAAAAACCCAGTGAACAGTAAACAACAAAACACAAAATGTAAGGATCTGATTTATTGTAGGGGCTTGGTTCATCAAGCCCGGAGGAGAAAAAGGGGACAGGCTACTTTTTCCAATTAATTAATTTCTCCTGTATTTTTCAATGACAACGCCTACAACAAATCCTGCAAGGCTTAGACCAAGGCCATACGGAACAGAGTAGGGCCATGAGGGCCAACTCAAAGAGAGAAGCTTTACTTCACACAAAAACCTGAGCAAAGAATACCCTCCACCCATAAGCAGACTTAAAAACCCGGCCATGGGCAATTTTTTCTTCAAAAAAATCATGGCAATACCTGGAATAAAAAGGCCTTCGGCCATAATTTCTGAAGCAAGGCCCAGGGTTTTCAAGATGCTTTGAAACCTGGTCGCCACAAGAAATGCAAATCCTCCTACAAATAAAGTCGAGAGACGACTCACTAACACAATCTCTTTTCCTCTGCTCGAAGAAAAAATTTGCTGGTAGACATCTCGTGTTAAAGAAAGAGCTCCGGTGTTGATTGCCGTGTCCATGGTAGACATGACTGCAGCCACAATAGCAACAAACAAAATACCGCCCAGGAAAACCCCGGCCCTTGAGGAAATAATTTCAGAAAAGAGAGGCCCCTCAAGCTTCTGGGAAAAGAATACAGGAAGAGAGACCATTCCGATGAAAACAACGATCCCGTAGAGAAGAAAAAAAGTCCCAGAAGCAGCGAACAGCCCAAAGCGCGCACTCTTATCTGTCCGAGCTGCCTGAATCCTCTGCCAGGCAATGGGAGAGATTGTCCAGGCCAGAGTAAAAGAGAGAACAATGAGAAAGTTCTTTTTAAAATTAAAGAAAAAATTGAAATAATTATCTTTTCCAAGCTCCGAAGCAAAGAGAGAAATATCACTTAAGGAGGAAGAATCTGAAAGAAAAAAGAAAAGGCCAAAGATTCCTGCTACAAGGAGAAAAAACTGAAGAGCGTCTGTGATTGCTACGGAAAAAAAGCCTCCAAAGACAGAGTAAGCGAGGACCACGATTGTTCCCAATGCAAGACTCGTGAGATAAGAAATGCCAAGAAACGACTTCAAAAAATGGCCGATTGCAACCATTTGGGAAGCAGCCAGCACTGCCATATACCAGATAATCAGTATGGCAGCCATATGACGAACAACACGACCGTAGCGTAACTCCACAAGGTCCGGCAAACTCACTATAGGAAGACGCCGAATGGGGCGGGCCAAAAAAAAGGCAAGGATAAGAACAGTAAGCACTGCCGGGACTCCCATGATCCAAAATGAACTTATTCCTGCCTCAAGGGCTTCATCAGCAGATACCAAGGTTGATGTCGCCCCAAACCAAGAAGCGGCAAGAGATAAATAGACTAAAAAAGCTGGAAGACGCCGGGAAGCAAGAAAAAAATCCTCTAGATTCTTCATCCTCCTTGAAAAAAAGAAACTTACGAGCAGGAGAAGAAAGAAGTAGGCAAGAAGAAAAAATAAAAATTCAAGCCTCACGCAACAACTTATAACAAAAAAATCTATCTCTTGGCAATGGAGGGAGGCCTTTAACAAAGAATAGGCAATAGGGGCAGACTTGCAAAACTTGAATTATTATTCGTCTCCTCCTCAGAGAGAAAGCTTTGTTTTTTATTGAGAAAAAACTCGAGTTTTCAAAACCTGATCCCGCTTATTTAACCCAGGTTACACTATTTTTGTTATCTAGGAATAATTCAAGTTTTGCAAGTCTGCCCCCATTTTATATAATAGATGCCATGAAACACATCATTGGCTTACTCATACTCTCCTGGCTTAGTTCTTCTCCCACTGTTGAAGACATCGCTCTTAAAGTAGAGAAGAAACTTCGCTCAGTCCAATCTATCCAATCTAATTTTAATCAAATATACTACTCTTCCTCGGTTTCTACCCCTCTGATTGAGAAGGGAAAATTTTATTTCAAAAAACCAGACTCGATGAAATGGGAGTATAAAGACCCTGAGGAGAAGATTTTCCTCTATAAAGAAGGAGTCTTCCTTCTGTATATTCCAGAGGATAAAGAGCTTTTCCGGAGTTACTCATCAAAAGAGAAATATGAGTCAGAGATCCTTTCTCTTTTTTCTGGTAAGAAGCGACTGAATGAAAACTATTTGATCGAGCTTAGCTCTTTCCCTTCAGAAAATAAAAAGGCGCATCAGTTGAAATTAACTCCCAGAGAAGAAGGTGAATACACGTACATACTTCTGGAAATAGACGAAAAGACCTGGCTTATTCGAAGAGCCATTTTTTTTGATTGGGCCGGAAATAAAAATGAGTTTAAGTTTTCCCAGATAAAGACAAATGTTCGATTATCTAAAAAGGTGTTTGAGTTGAAAGTACCTGCAGATGTTGAAATTATCGAGGATGAATCAGACAAAAAAAGTGAATGCCCCTAAAAAATACTCCAAACCTAAACCATCTCCGCCCATTTTCGTATAAACTTTTGAGGACAGGATGTCCTCCATGAATGAAGATAAAGAACTCGTCGAAAGGACAATCAAAGGAGACAAAGAGGCTTTTGAAATGATTATCCAAAAGTATCAACAACCCCTGCTGAACTACATCGGCCGCACGGTTGGAGAGCGTGAACTGGCTCTAGATTTTACCCAGGAAGTATTTATAAAGACATATTCTCATC
>DRHQ01000086.1 GCA_011049545.1 Candidatus Aminicenantota bacterium
GCGATTGTTTTTTTGTAAGGCCAGATTCTAAGGGAGACCAGAGAAAGGAATATCAGGACTAAGGCTATGTAATTCAGGTATTGTTTGATTTTTTCCATTTTTTACCTCCACCTTCTGGATTGGATGACAGAATGAGTTAGAAAAAGACCCAAAAAGATGAAGCTGAGGTAATAGACAAGATCTGTTGTATCCAGAATTCCTCGTGTCATGTCGTCAAAATGCTGAATAAAAGAGAGATAATTGAGGACACCTTTCCATATCCCTCCTGCAGAGTAGGAGGCCCAGCTCAGAATCCAGAAGAGTAGGAGCGTGCCGAAAGTCAAGACGGCAGCGACAATCTGGTTTTCGGTCAGAGAAGAGAAGAAAATTCCTACAGCTATAAAAGCCGCTCCCTGAAGGAACAGTCCGAGATAACCGTTCAGGATGGGAACAAGCTCTGGGTTTCCGTAGGCAAAAGTAAAGATGGAGAGGATTCCAGTCAAAAACAGCATTGCCAGAAGAACGAAAAGAGAAGCAAAATATTTTCCAAGGATTATCTGGTTTATAGAAATTGGGCAGGTGTAAAGCAGCTCATCTGTATTGCTTTTCTTTTCTTCAGAAAAAAGGCGCATGGTGAGCAGAGGTATCATGAGGAGGAGGATAATGCTCATATTTTGAAAGAGGGGAGAGTAAACCATCTGGTTTATGTTGAGTTGCTGATAAGAATATGGGTTTTGTGCCATTTGAAGGGATTGGGAATTAAACCACCAGATGAGACTGTAAAAGAAAAATCCAATCAGAACCAGAAACACAGTTATAACCACATAGGCGATAGGTGAGGTGAAGTAGGTTTTTATTTCTTTTTTGAAGATAGCCCATATGTTTTTCATTGTGCGACACCTCCTGAGATAACCTTGAGATAGAGGTCTTCGATATTCATGGCGAGAGGCCTCATTTCGATAAGGCCTAACTCTTTATCAACGATGAGCTTTGTGATTTCATCCCTCATGTCTTTTCCTTTGGTCCATTCTATTTTGAACTCGTCATCTGCATGGCTGACTTCGTCGACGCCATGAATTTTCTGCAGGAGTGAAAGGACATCTTTCCCTCCCTTTTTGAGTTTAATAACGACTCCTTCTTTTTCCTTGAAGGAAGCTGTGAGTTCTTCTAGAGAGCCTGAAGCCATGAGATTGCCTTCGTTAATAATAACAACTCCATCGCATGTCTGAGTCACTTCAGCGAGGATATGAGTTGAGAGGAGGATGGTTTGTTCTCCTTTGAGGGATTTTATGAGCTTTCTTATTTCTATTATCTGGGCCGGGTCAAGGCCGGCAGTTGGCTCGTCTAAGACGAGTACTTGAGGATCGTGGATGAGGGCTTGAGCAATACCCACTCTCTGCTTGAATCCTCGAGAAATATTCTTAATGAGTCTCTTTCTCACTGGTTCTAAGCCGCTCATTTCTACGGCTTTCTCTATATGCTCTTTTCTTTGAGATGCAGGAATTTGTTTTATTTCTGAGACAAAACTCAGGTAGGAATGAACCGTCATTTCAGGGTAAAGGGGAACATTTTCAGGGAGGTAGCCAATAATTTTTTTGACATCATTGGGTTTCTCGAAGACATCATAATTAGCTACAAATGCTTTTCCGTCAGTGGCGGGCAAATAGCCGGTGAGAATTCTCATGGTTGTTGTTTTTCCAGCAGCATTTGGGCCGAGAAGTCCCCAGATTTTTCCTTTTTCAACTTTAAAATTTAAGTTTTTAACGGCTACCAGATCCCCGTATTTTTTGGTCAGGTTTTCAACCTCAATCATTTTTTACTCCTGTTTGTGGATAATAAATTATAAATTATAAAAGGTGGGCTTGATAAATCAAGCCCCTACATATGAACCGTATCTCTTTTTCCGCTTAAATATTTCTTTTCGTGCCTTTTTTGTTAATTATTAAGTGTGGGTTTGATGAATCATGACCCAACAAAATAAAAAAGGTGGGCTTGATAAATCAAGCCCCTACAATAAATGGGTTTGATGAATCAAACCCCTACATTTTACATCAGTTCTGGTTGCGGGATGCCCATGAGAGAAAGAGCGCGCTTGAGCACTTCTCTGATGTAATAGATGGTTAGAATACGAATGCGTTTTATCTCTTTATTCTCTTCAGCCAAGATAGAATAAAGGTGGTAGTAAGCGTTAAACTTCTGACATAGATTAAAAGAGAACTTAGCTAAATGCGAGAATTCCATAGAACGGATGGAATGGAGAACCTCTTCTTCAAACTGGGAGGCATAGAGAACTAGACCCCAGAAATCAGCCGGCTCTGATTCAGAAAGCTTTTCCAACGGAATCTCCTCTGAAGCGAGAAGGTTCTGGAGATCCTTCTCCTCAAAGTTTTCTCTTTCCTTTAGCTTGCGGAAAATGCTGTTGATCCTGACCAGCGTGTACTGAAGATAAGGGCCTGTTTCTCCCTCAAAACTAAGGGCTTCTTCGAAATCAAAAACAATGATAGAATTTAGGGCGAATTTGAGCATAAAGTAGCGGAGCGCTCCGCTGGCTATCTTGTGAGCTGTTTCTTTTTTCAGGTTTTCCGGAAGCTCTGGATTTCTCTTCTTCACCTCTGCAAAAGCCTTTTCCTCCAGTCTGTCCAGCAGATCATCGGCTTTCACGCCGAGTCCTTTTCTCCCGGAGACTTCAAGGAAGTCTTTTTCCTTGTCCTCTTTTGAAACATTCAGATTGAGCTCTTTCAGGCTTTTTGGAGAAAGGGCAACCATTTCATAAGAGAAATGGATGGATTTTTTTGCTTGAGCGAGAAATTTTAGAGATTTGAGGCCCTGAACTACAATTTTCTGGAGATAGGCTTGTCTTGTATCTATAACATTATAGACCTGACTTCCTTTTCCGAATGAAGGAGATTCCTGCTCTGGTGTTGTAGAACTTATCCAGACAATCTTGCCATCCTCTTTGATAAAAGGTTCATAATAAAAATCTTCTTCCAGAAGACCGAATTTCCAGAGTTGATAGGCAATATCCTTCCCGACATAGGTTACTGTCCCGTCAGAGCGGACTATGATCTTTTCCTTTTCTGATTCGTCTTCAAGGCTCATCACCCAGCAGCCTTTGTTTTCCCCGCTCTTTACGAAGAAAATAGCCTTTTTTTCCTTTAAGAGCGAGAAAGCTTTTTCCCAGAATTTAAGATGGAGTATGCTGCTTTCGCAGGGGAGAAGGTCATAACCGACTCCGATTCTTCCCATGGTCTGGAGATGGGCTTTTATTATTCGGCGGGAGATATAATGAGATGTCTCGTGTTCAGGATTCTTCCCCTCCTCGATTTTTTTTAGAATTTCAGACTTTCTGGCCTCTGCTTGGGGATTATTTCCTAGATAAGAAGAGACGCGCACATAAAGATCCCAGCAGTAGTAATCAAATTTTTCCTTTATTTCTTTGATCTGGGGCAGGCTCTTTTTCTCTAGCTCCATGAAGCCGAAGACAACATCTGCCACCTGGACTCCGGTGTCGTCTATATAGTTCTGGATTTCGACGTTTTCTCCTTTGTATTTAAGACAGCGCCCAAGGGTATCGCCGAGACAGGCGTTCCTCAGATGGCCTATGTGGGCTGCTTTGTTGGGGTTGATGTTGGTGTGCTCGATTATGATCTTTTCTTCCTCTGGTGAGAGATATGTTTGCCCTATCGAGTGAAGCTGGCCAGAAAAGAATTTTTCCCGCTCCAGGAAAAGATTGATATAGCCTGGCCCTGCTGCTTCGATCTTTTCCACTCCTTCGAGTGAAGAGAGAAGGGGAATTATTTCCAGGGCGAGCTTTCTTGGCTCTTTTTTCATTTTTTTAGCCAGTTGGAATGGGAATGTCAGGGCCAAGTCACCCATTTTTTGCTGTGGAGTATAGCTTATTTCACGCTCTGAGAGATCAAGATGGTATTTTTCTTTCAGCAGTTCGTGAATTTTTTCTTTTAAATAATTTTTGAATTCAAGCATGATTGGTTTCTAATTATATCAGATTTGTGTTTTTGAACAAGACTTCTGACGATTTTTCTTGCATCGGGAAAAGTTATGTGGTAGAAAATTAATTTTGCAGAAGGATGACTTTGAAAAAAACCCGCCTTAATTCTTCCCATAAAAAGCTTGGTGCTAAGATGATCGAATTTTCCGGCTGGGAGATGCCGGTAGAGTATAGTGGAGTTATTGATGAGCATCTGGCTGTCCGCAAGAAGGCAGGACTTTTTGATGTGAGTCACATGGGGGAAATTGTAATTTCAGGAAGGCAGGCTCTTGATTTTGTTCAATATTTGACACCCAATGATGCTGCTTGCCTTACTCCTGAGAAAGCGCAGTACTCCTGCTTGACCACCCCGCAGGGGACTTTTGTTGATGACCTTTTGGTCTATTGCCTGGATCAGGAGAAATACCTGCTGTGCGTGAACTGTTCTAATTCTGATAAGGATTATGAATGGATTCTGAGCCACAAGGAAGGTTTTGATGTAGAGGTTGAGAACAAAAGTGATGATTACACTCAGATCGCTCTTCAGGGGCCAAGGGCTTTGGAAATTCTCAAGCCTCTGATTGATGTTAATATAGAGGAGATGAATTTGTTCGGATCGAGTTGGGGAGAAATAGAGGGAGAGGAAGTTCTTGTCTCCCGCACTGGCTATACAGGAGAGGATGGTTTTGAGGTGTACACTCTTTCTTCCCGGCCAGAAAAGATTTGGGACGTTATTTTAGAAAGAGGAAAAAACTTCGGTGTTAATCCTATAGGGTTGGGCGCTCGAGATACTCTCCGCTTGGAATCAAGACTCATGCTTTATGGAAATGATATAGATGAGACTACAACAGTACTTGAAGCTGGTTTGGGCTGGCTTGTGAAGTATAAGAAAGGAGAGTTTTTAGGGAGAGATGCTCTCCTAAAGCAGAAGGAAGAGGGAATTAAAAGAAGATTAGTTGGTTTTGAGGTCATAGAGAGAGGAATAGCCCGGCCGCATTACCCAGTTTTCATAGAAGGCGATAAAGTCTCTGAGGTAAATTCAGGCACTTTTTCTCCTTACTTGAAAAAGAGTATAGGTTTAACCTATTTTCCCGTTGAATATAAAGAGATAGGAACAGAATTTGAGATTGGAATAAGGGACAGAAAGGTCAAAGCCCGAGTGGTTCCTACTCCTTTTTATAAGAGGGGCGAGAAAAATTGAGCTATTCGATAAAAATAAGGTGGGCTTGATAAATCAAGCCCCTACAAGAAGAAATAAAATGTGGTTTGAGAAACCAAACCCATAAAAGGTATGCTTGGTGAATAAAGTTATTTACATAGAAAAGCATAAGGTGGGCTTGATAAATCAAGCCCCTACAAGAAGAAATAAAATGTGGGTTGAGAAACCAAACCCATAAAAGGTATGCTTGGTGAATCAAGTATTTACATAGAAAAGCATAAGGTGGGCTTGATGAATCAAGCCCCTACAAGATTGAATCTGCAAGATTGAATCTGCAAGATTGAATATAAAGCTGGAGGTGAAAGATGTATTCTGATGATTTTTACTACACTAAGAACCATGAATGGATTCAGGAGAAAAGCGGTAAGGCGACTGTGGGGATTACCGATTTTGCTCAAAAGCAGCTGGGAGATGTTGTCTATGTCGAGTTGCCTAAAGTCGGAAAGAAACTGGAATTTCATCAATCAATGGGAGTCATTGAATCTGTTAAGGCAGTTTCCGATGTTTACTCTCCTGTTTCCGGAGAAGTCATGGAGGTAAACAAGGGACTGGATGATTCCCCCGAACTTGTTAATCAAGACCCTCATGGCAAAGGTTGGTTTATTCGCCTTAAGATAAAGGATGAGACAGAACTTGAAAAGTTGATGACAGCCTCTGAATATGAGGAATTCATAGAGGGAATCGAAGAGTAAAAAGGGAATATTTAGCTTATGAGTTACATTTCACTGAGCGATAAAGACAGGAAAGAAATGATGGCCAAAATCGGCATCTCTTCCCTGGATGAACTTTTTAGCACGATCCCCAAAGATATAATGCTGAAAAGGGAGCTTAATATTCCTTCTCCGATGACAGAACTTGAGTTGATTCAACTCTTTGAGAAAATAACACAGAAAAACAGCTATCAGAATTATCTTTCATTCTTGGGAGCCGGAGCCTACTCCCATGTGATTCCCTACATCGTGGATTATTTAAGCTCCAGAGGAGAGTTCATAAGCCCCTATACTCCTTACCAGCCCGAAGTCAGTCAGGGAACACTTCAGGTCATTTTTGAGTTTCAGACTCTCATCTGCCAGTTGACGGGAATGGATATCGCCAATGCCTCCCTTTATGACGGGGCTTCGGCTGCGGCTGAAGCAGTTCTTATGGCTCATCGCTTGAAAGGAAAATCAAAGGTTATAATAGCCAAAACCCTCCACCCCCATTACAGGAGAGTAATCCAAACGTATGTGAAAAACTCGGGAGTTGAGATTGAAGAGATCAAGTATTCAGAGACGGGAGAGATCGACCTTAAGGATCTAAGAAACAAGCTGGATGATAAGACAGCGGCTGTCGTCTTTCAGTCGCCCAATTTTATGGGGATAATAGAAAAACTTAAAAAGATATCTGACCTTGCTCACAGCGTCCAGGCTTTATCCATAGTTGTAGTCACAGAACCAGTATCACTTGGCATTCTGGAAGCCCCGGGAAAGCTGGGAGCTGATATCGTAGCAGGGGAAGGGCAGTCCTTTGGGCTTCCTTTGAGTTTTGGCGGTCCCTATCTGGGATTCATGGCCTGTTGCAAGGAAAATATCCGTCAGTTCCCGGGGCGTATTGCAGGTCAGACAAAGGATGTGGATGGGAAAAGAGGATTTGTTCTGACTTTATCCACGAGAGAACAGCATATAAGACGAGAAAGAGCTACTTCAAACATCTGCACCAACCAGGCCTGGTGTGCATTGAGAGCAACGATCTTCTTGGAAACATTGGGCCGGGAGGGATTAAAAACGCTTGCCTGGCAGAATATCCAGAAAGCAAATTATGCTCTAGAAAAACTTAGCCAGATAAAGGGGATAAAAAGAAAATTCAAGGGGAAATTTTTCAACGAATTTGTACTTGAATTCTCAGGAGGTTTCGAAAAAATCAGGGGGTTTCTCAGAAAAAAAGGAATTGTCGGAGGCTTAGACCTTGGTGAGTATTATCCAGAGCTTAAGAAATGTGTACTGGTGTGTGTGACCGAGATGCATAAGAGAGAAGAGATTGATAAACTGGCAGCGATTTTAAAGGAAGGCGTAAAAGAAAAATAAAAATGATTCGCGAACCTTTGATATTTGAAATTAGCGGGAAGGGAAAAAGAGCCTTTTCTCTGCCCGAGCTTGATGTTCCTTCTAAAAAGGACCTACTTCGGAATCTTCCAGTAAGAGATGAAATAGAAGGTTTTCCTCAGGTCTCAGAAGTGGAAATTGTCAGGCATTTTACTCGTCTCTCCCAGACAAATCATTGTATAGATGTGGGTTTTTATCCTCTGGGTTCGTGTACTATGAAGTACAATCCTAAAATAAACGAAAAAATAGCCTCTCTCCTGGAATTTAACTCCTCCCATCCTGCTGCCCCGCTTGATTTAGTCCAGGGAAATCTCGAAGTTCTTAAAACAACAGAGGAGCTTCTGGCTGAGTTGACCGGAATGGATGCCTTTAGTCTTCAGCCTTCTGCTGGGGCACAGGGTGAGCTGGTAGGCATGATGCTCATCCGTGCCTATCTTGGAGAGAGGGGAAATCCGAGAAAAATCGTCCTCATTCCGGATTCAGCTCATGGAACCAATCCTTCAAGCGCCCATCTCTGCGGTTATCGTGTTCAAGAAATCCGATCCAACAAAAAAGGAACGATTGACCTGAAGAGCCTTGCCCAGAACATGACAGAAGAAGTGGCTGCCTTGATGATAACCAATCCGAATACATTAGGGGTATTTGAGGCTGACATAAAAAAAATGGCTGAAATTGTTCATTCCAAAGGTGGCTTTGTCTACATGGATGGAGCCAACATGAACGCTCTTATAGGAGTCTGCAGACCTGGAGATATGGATGTTGATGTGATTCATCTGAATCTGCACAAGACATTTTCCACGCCTCATGGCGGTGGCGGCCCTGGTTCTGGGCCAGTAGGGGCAAAGCGGATGTTGAAGCCTTATCTTCCTCTTCCCATCATAGAAAGAAAAGAAGGAAAATACTTCCTTAACTTTGACCAGCCGAAGAGTATCGGAAAAGTCCACAGCTTCTACGGAAATTTTTTAGTTATTGTCAAAGCACTGGCATATATTCTATCCTTAGGATACGAAGGATTAAAGGAAGTAGCAGAGATTGCAGTTTTGAATTCTAATTATGTTCGCAAGAGCCTGGAAAGAGAGTATTATCTGAAGTACAAGACTCCTACTCTTCATGAGTGTGTTTTTTCAGATAAGTTTCAGAGAGAAAATGGTGTCGGAAACATTGACATAGCCAAAAGGCTCATCGATTTTGGCCTGCACCCTCCGACCATGTCTTTTCCGTTGATTGTTCGTGGTGCGTTAATGACTGAACCTACAGAGACTGAAAGCAAGAGAGATCTTGATCTTTTCATTGATGCTATGAAACAGATATCAAAGGAGGCCAAAGAGAATCCAGAGGTTGTGAGGTCTGCTCCGCACACATCCTACGTACGGCGTCTGGACGAGACTACTGCTGCGAGAGATCCTGTTTTAAGGTGGAAGGAGAAAAAAAAGATAAAATGAGTATTCAAAGCCTTATTATGAATCTTCATAAGTACTGGGCAGACCGGGGATGCTATCTTGCTCAATCTTATGACCTTGAGGTTGGTGCGGGAACCATGACTCCTGATACGTTTTTCAGAGTTCTTGATAAAAGACCGTGGAAAGTTGCCTATGTTCAACCATCGCGGAGGCCTGCGGATGGCCGCTACGGAGAAAATCCTCACCGGGTTCAGAAGCACTTCCAATACCAGGTTATCATGAAGCCTTCCCCTTCGGACATTCAGCAACTCTACATTAAGAGTTTGGGTGCTCTGGGCATCAATCTCCAGGATCATGATATTCGATTCGACGAAGATGACTGGGAAGCTCCCTCCATCGGTGCCTGGGGTGTTGGGTGGCAGGTTTTACTGGATGGGCTGGAGATCACTCAGTTTACTTACTTCCAGCAGGCAGGCGGGATTGAGCTTTTTTCGGTACCTGTTGAAATCACTTACGGCCTGGAAAGGTTAGAAATGTTTCTGGAGGGAAAAGATAATATTTATGACCTAAACTGGTCTGAAGATGTCAGCTACCATGATTTACGGTTCATTGAGGAGAGGGAGTTTTCAGAATACAATTTTAGCCAGGCCAACGTAAAGAGACTTAAGGATTCTTTCCTTTTGAACGAGAAAGAGGCCATGCAGCTCATCGATAAAGATCTGCTCCTTCCCGCATACGACATGTGTCTAAAATGCTCTCATTTTTTTAACCTCCTGGACTCCAGAGGGGCAATAAGTGTTACAGAGAGAGTTAAAATGATTGCTCAGATAAGAGGTCTGGTCAGCCAGATTGCTGAAAAATACATAGCTAGGGAGAGTTCACCCTGATGGAATTTATCTTAGAGATAAACACCGAAGAAATGCCTTCTGCGCACGTGAAAGCTGCTCTTGAGCAAATGAAGGAGAAATTAAAGAAAGAGCTCTCTTCGCAGAATATTGATGGGGGACAAATCGAAACATATGGAACTTGCCGTCGGTTGGTTGTTGTCGGTGATTTTGCTCCATCCCAAAAAGATAGAGAAGAGGAAATTACCGGTCCTCCTAAAGCTGTTGCCGTAAAAAAGGACGGATCTTTTTCGCCTGCGGCCAAGGGATTTGCTAAGTCTCAAGGAGTAAGAGTCAGTGAACTTAAGGTTATAAAGACCGCAAAGGGAGAGTATCTGGGTTTAAAAAAGATCGAAAGAGGAAAACCCACTCGAGATATTCTCTCCAAGATTTTGCCTCAAATTGTCCCTTCCCTTTCCTTCCCTAAAATGATGAGATGGGGGGAAAGTTCTATTAGATTTTCCCGTCCGATAAAAAATATCTTCTGTCTTTTCGGCGGGAAAACGCTTTCTTTTTCTGTAGGAAAAATACGCGCTGGGAATTCAATAGTCGGTCATAAGATATATTTTCCCAAAAAAATTAAGGTAAAATCCTTCATAGAGTACAGAGAAGCTCTAAGGAAGATGAGGGTGGTGATTGATCAGGAAGAAAGAAGGAAAATGATTTTTAATCAAATAGTGCAGAAGTTGGTCTCTTTAAAAGCCACCCTTCATCCGGATGAAGATCTTCTTGAACGCATTGTCTATGATGTCGAATATCCTCATGTTTTCATGGGCTCGTTTCCGGAAGAATATTTAAATTTACCTCTGGAAGTATTAAGTACTGCTATGAGAGAAGGGCAGAAATTGTTCTCTATTGTCAAAGAGAAGAAACAGCAGCCTTTCTTTTTAGGTGTGGCTGATGCCTACCAGGATTCAAAGTCTCTTATTCGAAAGGGAAATGAGAGAGTGCTTAAAGCTCGATTGGAGGATGCCAAATTTTTCTGGGAACAAGACAAAAAGATAACCTTGAAAGAAAGAACAAAAGACTTAGATAAAATTGTTTTTCAGGAAAAACTGGGGAGCTATGAGGATAAAACTCAGAGATTAAAGAAAATAGTTTCTTACCTGGCTGATAAGATCGAAGCAAAAAAGGAAAAGAAACAGGTTATTCAGGCGGCTGAGCTTTCCAAGGCAGACCTTCTCACAGAGATGGTGAGAGAATTTCCCTCACTTCAGGGAAATGTAGGCGGTCTCTATGCCAGGGAAGAAAGATATCCTGCCCTGGTTTGGAAAGCAATTTATGAACACTATCAGCCCTTAAGCTTGGATGATGAATCTCTCGCTTCCTTGACTGGAGCCATATTATCCATAGCTGATAAATTGGACTCTATCGTAGGCGTGGTCGGAACCGGGATAAAAGTAACAGGGTCCAAGGATCCCTTTGGCTTGCGACGAAATGCCCAAGGTATCTGTAAGGTAATCATTGAGAGAAAGCTTTGCTTTTCTTTCTCGCGGCTTCTGGACAAAGTGATAGCCATTTACGGAGAGAAGCTCCGGGAGCCTAAAGATAAAATAAAAAGTCACTGCCTGGACTTCTTTTCAAACAGGTTGCGCTACATTTTTGAGAGGCAAGGATATCGGTATGACTTGATAAATGCTTCCGTTTCCGTGGGTATTGATAACATCTATCATTCTTATCTCAGGCTTAAAGCGCTGGATAGTCTTAAGGAAAGTCCGAATTTTGAACCTTTGATCATCATTGCCAAAAGAGTAAACAATATTCTAAAAGATCAACCTCTGTTTAGAATCAATCAAGCGTTGCTGGCTGAAAAGGAAGAGAGGGAGCTTTATACTACTTTTTCCATAATAAAGAATAATGTCCTTCCATTAATTTCTAAAGGAGATTTTCCTCAGGTGCAGAGAATTATTTTCAGGATTAGATCTTCAATAAATAAGTTTTTTGA
>DRHQ01000087.1 GCA_011049545.1 Candidatus Aminicenantota bacterium
CCAGGATAAATACAAGTACATTCTTGTTGATGAATTCCAGGATACAAATTACATTCAGTTCTTGCTGCTAAAGCTCCTGGCAGCAAAAAGCAAGAACCTAACTGTCTGCGGAGACGATGACCAAAGCATTTTTCGCTTTAGAGGTGCATCTTTAAGCAATATCTATAATTTTCGGAAGATTTACCCTAATTATAAGAAGGTCGTTTTAAATAAGAATTACCGCTCAACCCAATCCATCCTTGATTCTGCCCAGCAACTGATCAAGCAGAATAATCCCGACCGGTTGGAATTTAAAGAAAAAATTAATAAAACCCTGGAGGCATCACGGAAAAGCAAAGGAAAGAGTATCCACATGCTTCAGTTTGATACTGTTTCCCATGAGGTAGATAAAGTCGCTGATATGATTCTGGAAAAGATTAAACAGGGATATAAGTACGGTGATATTGCCATTCTGGTAAGACGGAATGCAGATGCAGATCCATTCCTCAAGGCTTTAAACATGAAGGAGATTCCCTTCAGATTTTCTGGAAGCAGGGGATTGTATTCTCAGGACGAGGTGAAAATCCTCATTTCCTTCATAAAATCCCTGACTGATTTTGAAGACAGCAAGAGCCTTTTTTATCTTTCCCTTTCCGATGTATATAAAATAGATCTTTACGATTTAACCAAAGTTTCTAATTATGCTCACAAAAAGAATCTTCCTCTCCATGACGTTTTCAAGAGAATTTCTGGAGGAAAGAGTCCGGTAGAGATTTCTGATTCTACTGTGGTAAAAATCAAGAGAATTTTCGAAAATTTGCTTTACTTTATCAAGCTGGCAAGCTCTAAGAATGCGGGAATGGTTGTCTATTCTTTTCTCGAGAGGACTGGTTATCTAAAATCTCTCGTTGAGGAAAGGAGCCTTCAGGCAGAGTTGAAAATAAAGAATATCCGCATTTTCTTTGATAAGGTGAAGAATTTTTCAGAGTTAACAGATGATGATTCTATTTCTTCTTTTGCCAGGTATCTGGATATCCTTCAGCAGGTAGGGGATAATCCTGCCACTGCCGAGGCGGAACTGGAGGCAGACGCTGTTAGCGTTCTAACAGTCCACAAAGCTAAAGGGTTGGAGTTCCCTGTCGTTTTCATGGTCAGTCTGATCGGCGACAGGTTTCCCGGCAGAGAGAGAAAGGAGAAAATTCCTGTCCCTGATGATGTTCTCAAGGATAAAGTTCTCAGAGGAGATGATTATGGTCAAGAGCAGAAGGAAAAAAGTTATCTTCAGGAGGAAAGGCGGCTGTTTTATGTGGGGATGACAAGAGCCAAAGACCTCCTCTATTTGACCTGGGCTAGAGATTACGGCTTGAAGCGCTTGAAAAAGGTAAGTCCGTTTGTCCTTGAAGCTTTTGATCTTCCCCGGATGCCTGAAGATATCCTCCAGACTTCAGCCATAGAAGAAATCAAAAGGTATTCCAAGTCACCTCCCCAGCCTAAATTCATCCAGGAAGCGAAGGTCAAAGGAGTCCTGACCTTAAGCTATTTTCAGGTGGATGATTACTTAACCTGCCCCCTGAAGTACAGATACAGGCACATCATGCGGATTCCTGTTCTTCCCCACCACAACCTGGTTTTTGGCCGTGTCCTCCACAACACTATCCATATTTATTTAATAAAAAAAATGGAAGGTGCGAAATTAAGTCAAAAGGAGCTTCTTAGAGAATACAACAAACGCTGGATAAACGAAGGATTTCTCAGCCGGGAACATGAAGAAACGAGGAAAAAAGCAGGTGCAAAGGCACTTCGCTTATTTTATCGCCGCGAAGAAAACTCAAAGCATCTTCCTCACTTCCTTGAAAAAAGCTTCAAATGGCAGCTAAACGATGTTAAATTCATCGGCCGCTGGGATAGGATTGATTATACAGATAATGGGGCGGTTATCGTTGATTTTAAGGCGACAAATGTCAAGGACCAGAAAGAAGCTGATAAAAAAGCGAGGAATAGCCTTCAAATGAATTTGTACGCCATTTCTTTCATCAAGACGCACGACATTCCGCTTTTCGAGACGCAGCTCCATTTTCTGGAATCAGATACCATAGGCCATGCCCAAAAGAACGAAAAGGAGATGGAGAAAGCTGTGGAGAAAATAAAAGAAGCTGAAGCGGGCATTCGGATCCAAAATTATGAAGCAAGACCTGATTGGCACAATTGCAGCTTTTGTGATTTCAGGACGATCTGTCCTTCCTCATACGCCTTCTGATTCTGTGGGGGTTTGTTTATTTCTTGTGTAGGGGCTTGATTCATCTCCACCTGTTTGTTTTCTTCTGTAGGGGCTTGATTCATCAAGCCCACCTTTTAAAATATATCAATGACTTATAGATAATGTAGGGGTTTGATTCATCAAGCCCACCTTTTAAAATATATCAATGACTTATAGATAATGTAGGCGCTTGATTCATCAAGCCCACATATTTATATTGTAGGTTTATATTGTAGGGGCTTGATTCATCAAATCCGCAATTATTTGTTTATTCCGGGGCAAACCAGAAAGGCATTATTGTCAGGATTTTTTCTTTATCCAGCAGCATAAATGCAGAAAGCATTTTTTCTAATCTAGGATCGAGACCGAGGTTTATTTTTGCCAATCTTCTACCGAAAAACGTATCAAAGAATGAGATTTTTTTGGGCCTGATTACGAGTCTAACTTCTTCATCGATTGGAATACCGGCCAGTTCTTTTGCCAGTTCAAGCGCGTGAGATAATCCTCCGAGCTCATCTACCAAGCCCTGTTCTTTGGCCTGACTTCCTGTCCAGACCCGGCCTCTCGCAATTTTATCGACTTCCTCTTTTGATAAGTTTCGCCCCTCTGCGACTTTTGTCAGAAATTTATCATAAACCCACAAAATTTCTTTTTTAAGGAAGTTTCTTTCTTCCCTGGTGAGTTTTTTATAAGTGGAAAATAAATCTGCCCTTTTCCCGAAGGTGAGTTTCTCTGAAGTTATTCCCAGTTTTTCATAAAGTTTTACGAGGTTGAATTTCCCAGAAATGACTCCGATAGACCCGGTGAGGGTTTGGGGCTGGGCTACAATTTTGTGCGCGGACATGGAAATCCAGTATCCACCCGAACCAGCCACATCGGACATGGATACAACAAACGGTTTTTCCTTTTTGGCTAAAGCTACTTCTCTCCAGATAATATCAGAAGCCACAGCCGAGCCCCCTGGGCTGTCAACCCGGAAGACTACTGCTGCAATGGATTTATCTTTCCTGGCGTTCCTAATCCAGCGGGCCGTCGTAGAGCTTCCCATGGATTGATACAAACCTTCTCCGGTATGGATAGCTCCCATTCCGTAGATGAGGGCAATCTTTTTTCCTTTGTTTAAACCCAGAGATGACGGCTTGATCTTTGAGTACTGCCCGAGTGTGATTTTGTTTAGTTTTTTCTCTTTCTCCCTGAGGAGATCCTCAAATTCGTCCTCATAAAGAAGGTCGTCCACCAATCCTGCTTCCAACGCTCTTTCTCCCTGGAAGAAACCATGATCAATAAGTGCTTTAATTTCTTCTTCACTTTTTTCCCTGGCTTCTGCAAGCGCTTTTATGTAGTGAGAATAGAGATCGCCATACAGGGATTCCATCATCCTTTTGTGAGCTGGCGTGAATCCATCTTCTGTGAACATGTTATAGGCTGTCTTGTATTCTTCTACATGTTCAATTTCAGCTTCTATGCCCAGTTTATCCAGGGATTTCTTGAAGAACGGAACATATCCACCGATTCCGTTAATAATAAACATACCCATAGGATGGAGAATAATTCGATCACAGGCGGTAGCAAGGTAATATTGTTTGTCGAATTCTACAGACTCATCTATGTAGGCATAAACTTTTTTCCCTGATTTTTTAAAATCCAGGATAGATTCTCTGATTTCGTTTACTTTCGCCCACCCACACTGGATGTAGCCGAGGCGAAGAACAATGATTTTGATTCGGTTGTCGACCTTAGCTTTTTTGATGTTCATCCAGATATTGTGCAGCGAGAGAGAGGGACCCTGTTCAAACATACTCGATAAATAATCTCGAGGCGCCTGCTCTTTAATCTCTCCTGAAAGCTTGATTTCCAGATAAGAACGGGCTTTTACTGCGGGAGGTTTTCCAAACTCTACATAGATGAAAGAAAAAACAGCTGCCAGGAACAAAAAGACAAATATTAAAATTATGATCAGCACATATTTTCCTCTTTTCATTTTTTCCTCCTTTTTAATTGCTTGAACATTTTCTAATAGAATATAGCAGAAATTAGGCTATAATTGGAAGCATTATGGGGACGTTCCCCAAAGTACCATCCTTTTCATATTAGAAATTGGCTACCTTTATCAATATTTTTTTTTGATTAAATCAATGAACAAAGGATGGTTCGGCAGGAAACGTTCTCCTTTATTTTATTTATTGAGGAACATTCTTTCATATATTAATCTTTATTTATGAATGAATTAAAGGGTGGTACTTTGGGGAACGTCCCCATGATTTAAGTATAGAATTTTTCGGGGAGATTGAGTATATTAGAAAACTTAAAGACAGTCATTGTCTGAAAATTCTTACCGAGACTCGTCTCATTATATCATGTAACGTTTGGAAAATATTTATCTTAAAAGGATAGTGTCATGAATGCTCTAGAGATTGAAGGAATATCTAAAAAGTTTGGCGATTTCAATGCTGTCAAGAAATTGTCTTTTGAGATTCCCGCGGGAACGATCTATGGTCTTCTGGGGCCAAACGGAGCGGGAAAAACAACCACGATTCGCATGGTGATGAACATTATCATTCCCGATGAGGGTTCTATCAAAGTCCTCAACCGGAGAATGGATGAAGAGATGAAAGAAAGGGTAGGCTACCTCCCTGAAGACAGAGGCCTTTATCCCAAGATGAAGGTCGGAGAGCTTCTTCTGTTTCTGGCTGAGATAAAGGGGCTCAAAGGCAGTGATGCTCGAAAGGAGATCGATTTCTGGCTTGAGAGGTTCGATCTCTCAGATTGGAAAAGCAAAAAGGTTGAAGAGCTTTCAAGGGGGATGCAGCAGAAACTTCAATTTATTGTGACCGTCATCCATCAGCCTGAGCTCATTATTCTTGATGAGCCGTTTTCGGGTCTGGACCCTGTTAACACCAAGCTTTTTAAAGATATCATGCTGGAGATGAAGAAAAAAGGTCGAACAATAGTATTCTCCACTCACCGCATGGAACAGGTCGAGATGATCTGTGACAACATATGTCTAATAAATAAAGCTGAAAGAGTGCTGGAGGGAAATTTAAGCCAGATCAAGAAGCAGTACGGGAAAAATACAGTTATACTGGATTACGACGGCGAAGCAGATTTTATTAAAGATTTTCCCGAGATTGAAAAAATCGATGACTATGGAAAATTCATGGAAATCAAACTTAAAGAGACGTCTTCCCCCCAGGATCTCCTCCCCAAACTGGTGGGGAAAATCAGTATCAACAAATATGAAGTAAAAGAGCCAACATTGAACGCTATTTTCATCGAAAAAGTCGGAGGAAAGGAAGTCAAAGATGAGTAAGATACTATTAGTCATTAAAAGAGAATATATTCAGATGGTAAGGACCAAAGGCTTCATTATCGGCACTGTCCTGGGTCCGGTTTTCATGATCGCCTTAATCGTGATCCCGATCATTGTTTCCTCAGTTTCTGTGGAAAAGCAGGAAACCATAGGAGTGGTGGATTTAACAAATGAAATATTTATGGAACTGGATAAGAAACTGGATCATAAGGATTATAGGCTCAAGGATGGGTCTCGCCGTTACCTCCTTGAAAAATTCGAGCCTTCTGCAGGCATTGAGGAGTTAAGGCGCGAGTTAAGAGAAAGAGTGTTAAAGAAGAAGCTCTCAGCTTATATTTATATTCCTGAAGATGTCTTAGAAATTGGAGCTCGCGAATCAGCAGTTAGAGAGTCCGAACCGGAGGAGGAAAAAGTCGAATATGTCTCCGACCATACTACTGATTTTGAAAAGTTGAGAGCTCTCAATGGGGCTCTAAACAATGTCGTCATCGAAAAAAGATTGAAAAGAGAAGGATTGGATCCTCAAAAAGTCGCCCAGTATATCAAGCGTGTGGGGCTACAGCCCATAAAAATAACAAAAAAGGGAGAGGAAAAAGATAGTGGGGGAACTTTTATGATTTCCTATATCCTGGCTCTTATCATCTATATGGCAATTTTAATTTACGGGCAAGTCATAATGAGGGGGGTTATCGAGGAAAAAAGTTCGAGGGTAGTGGAAGTCGTGCTTTCTTCTTTAAAACCTTTTCAGCTCATGATGGGAAAAATTTTGGGAATCGGCGCTGTAGGCTTAACTCAATTTTCTATCTGGACTTTGTTCGGGATCGGTGCTTCTGTCTATGGTACATCGTTTATCCCTGCTGGGGCAAATTTTGCTATGCCCAGCATTCCTGCCCATGTCTTTGTCTATTTTGTGATTTTTTTCATTCTGGGCTATTTTCTTTTTGGTACCCTTTATGCAGCCATAGGTTCCCTGGTCAATTCAGAAAAAGAAGCCCAGCAGTTGGTTATGCCGGTAACCATGTTTTTGATTATTCCGATCATGCTCATGATATTTATCATAAGGGCTCCTAACAGCTCGCTTGCTGTATTTTTATCCTTTATACCGTTTTTCTCCCCGATTTTGATGTTCTTGCGCATCACTGTTCTTATTCCTCCGTTTGGGCAGATTGGAGCCTCTATCGTGATTCTCATCCTGACCATTCTTTTGATGATATGGCTTACAGCCAAAATTTACCGGATTGGGATTTTAATGTACGGCAAACGACCTAAATTAACCGAAATAGTCAGGTGGATAAGATATAGCTAAGCCTGTAATTATTATTCTTTGGGACAAACTATATTCTTTATATGCCCTCATGTTCAGGGGAAAAATACGAAGTATCATAAATTTATTTTTTTAGGGGTGAACCTTTTCGAGAATTGTTCCGTAATAAACTCTGAAGACATAATCATGAGGCCGGGAATGCAAAGATTAAAAAGAATTGATGAGGAAAATAAGATATTGATTTGGTTGGAGTGAAAGAACCGGTTTCAGTTCTTTTTCTAAGAGAATCGCCAGAAAAATTTAAAATGGAAGAAAAGAGAGAGGTAGAGCATGAAGACGTCTACATTCTTGTGGATAAGATCAAGGAAGGAGACAGAGAGGCTTTTATGACTTTAACCCGTCTTTACCAGAAGAAAGTTTTCTTGCTGGCTTACTCTTTCTTTCGTAACAGGGAAGATGCTCTGGATATTGTTCAGGAAACCTTTTTAAGGTTTTACGAGAAGGTAAGAATGTTCCAGAGAGGGAAAAATTTTCAAAACTGGTTTTTACAGATTGCCAAAAACCTGTGTGTAGATTATTACCGGAAAAATTACAGCAAAAGTAAGGAATGGGATAGGAGTAAACCTATAGACGAGATGAATCTGCCTGATCAGAGTTCGTATGATCCGTTGGGCTCATCAGACTTAAGAGAAATAATTTCTGCCTGTCTTAAAAAGCTGGCAGAGAAACAGAGGATGATATTTGTGATGAGACACTACAACCAATTTAAATACAGGGAAATAGCCCAGATATTAGATATTTCCCTGGGAACAGCAAAGTCTCTTCATTTTAAAGCTGTTCGAAACTTAAGGGGCTTGATGGCCCCCTATTTAGGGAGACAGCTATGATGGATTGTAAAAAAATTAAAAAAGATTTAGTAGCCTTCCTCTACGGAGAGCTTCGAGAAGATGAAAAAGAGCTTCTGAAAACTCACCTCGAAGCCTGCCCCGATTGCAGGAAGGAACTGCAGCATATGAAAGAAGTCATCAAAGGAGCAGACTCTCTCCAGGAAGATATCGAGAAAGCCATGGCTTCTGTGGATTGGGAAGAGCTCCCTTCAAGGATTACTGAAGCTGTGTTTGCCAAGGAAGCTCCTCTCCCTCGAGAACCATGGTTGGCAGGTATTTCAAGATTCTTCTTTCAATCCAAATTGAGGCCTGCTTATGCGGCTCTCCTCATAGGTGTTCTGCTGGGTTCTTTTATCACCTTCATAGTTTTCAGGGCTCCTCTTCCAAGAGAGGTAGAAGCAGGAAACTTCTTAGTATCTCGAGATTTCTTGGAAAACGTGGAGTTGGAAATGGCCAGGAGGGAGACATTGAACTATCTTGAAGAGAGTCAATATCTGCTTTTGGACTTCATCCAATCTCCTTCTGAGAGATCGGCAGAATTCTGGCAGAGTGAATTTGTTTCCCAGAAAGCAAGAGGTATTCTCGCCAGGAAAAAATATATCAGCCCTCAACTGGACAAATTTAAGATGGCCAAGGCGAAAGCGATCTGTGATCAGATTGAATATCTATTCTATGAACTGGTACAGATAAGCGCCCAGCTCTCAGAAGAAGAGGTCAGTAAAATCCAGAATATGATAGAAGAAAAAAAGCTTCTTCTTAAGATAAAACTATTGAAGAAAGAATTGGAACAAAGTGAGGTATAAGATGAGAAAATTAATCATAAATATTGGAATTCTTCTTCTCGCCTCCTTGCTTCTTCAAGCATACGCCCAGGCACAGCCCGATGAGAAACTTTTTCGGGAAGCAAAAATCCTTATCTTTGATAAGGAGTGGAAAGATGCTCAAGAGAAACTGGAGGATCTCCTCGAGAAGTATCCGGACAGTTCCTGGTATTCCCAGGCTGTTTTCTACAGAGCTAAATGCTTGAAGGAACAGAGGAGGAAAAAGCTGGAAGCATTGAAGGCATTCCGGGACTACATCAAGAGAAGAGACCGGAGCAAAAGTTTAGCCGAAGATTCTGAGCTTTCGATCATTGACTTAGCATACGAGCTTTACAAGGATGGAAAAAGGTCCTACCTGGCTGAGATAGAAAAAAGGCTTTCCAGTTCAAACAGAGTGGTTAGGTATTTTGCCGCCATTAAACTTAGTCAAGTGAAAGAGAAGAAAGTTGCGTCCAGAGCAGTTCCTGTCTTGAAGGAAATCATCAAGAAAGAAAAGGATGATGAGCTTAGAGACAGGGCAAAAATAGCCCTTCTCCGGGTTGATCCTGGTGTCTTGAAAGATTTAGAAGAGGAAAGACCCGTGAGAAAAGCAAAGTTATTGAAAATAAGAGTTTGGAAAGACGGTGAGCAGACGCTTAAGATCAATATTCCCTGGGCTCTGGCTGACCTTGCACTGGGCTCTATTGAAGAAGAAGAAAAAGCCTCATTGAAAAAAGAAGGCTATGATCTGGATACAATCATGAAAACTCTCGCAGAAGTCGGGGAAATCATTTACATAGAAAATAAGGAAGAAGGAACCATCATCAAAATATGGATAGAATAATTATAGGAGGCATCAAATGAAAAAAGTCGCAAGTTTAGTTTTAATCGTTTTTGTACTGGGTGTTTTTCTGCCCAATCTTCTTCTGGCAGATAGCAAGGATGAAATCCAGGCTATCAAGAAAGCGGTCAAGAAAAATCCAGACTATAAGGCCGGAGAGGAAGTGAAGTGGTTCAAGCTGCTCGTCACGGATAACAAAACAAAAAAAGACAAGGTTAAGATCACGCTGCCGATTTCCTTAATTGAAACTCTTCTCAAGTGCGTCGATGAAGATGACCTGGATATCGATGGTGATGAGTGCGATATTGATCTCAAAGAGCTGTTCGCGGAACTGAAGAGACTGGGTCCGGCGGTAATCATCGAGGTTATCGAAGATGATGAAACAGTGAAGATTTGGTTTGAGTAAGGTCGAAATAAGCCCGAATAAAGAAAGGGGAAACTTTTTTCCGGGCTTGATGAATCAAGCCCCTACAGCTAAATCAAGCCCCAACTGATGGGAAAAAGTATTACGTCCCCTTTCTCCTGTATCAAGGGAAATGGAATGTCATTTCATTTCCGTTTTTTTATGCAGTAATCAATTTAGTTTCGTATTAAATCTTGCCGAGTGATAATGGGAATAGGTCCCAAAAAATGCTGCTTAAAAAAAAAGGGGACAGGCTGCTTTTTCTGCAAGGAAGAGGACTGTCTTTAGTCGTGGACAGTTCGCACAGAAAAAGTAGCCTGTCCCCTTTGGGAACTTTGGAGTCTTTGGAAGCGTCCCCTTTTTACTTTTTTATTGATGGGTAATATAAATTAAATATGCAGGGGAGCGGCTGATGAATTTTAGCCGATAAATATGGCTGCTAACTCTCCTTATAAAAAGCAGACTCGATGTTTTGATTTATTTCTAAACCTGAAAGATTTCTCTTTGAAAAGCTTTAAGCAAGCATCTACAGCTTCAGCATAATAGAGGACACCCTTCTTCTCCGAGATTTCCTTCAGTGCCTTTTTAAAGCCGAGAGCTGCTCTGTAGGGTCGGCGTGAAGCTATTGCTTCCACAACGTCAGAAACTGCCAAGATTCTTGCTTCCATAAGAATATCTTCACCCGATAGGCCTGCAGGATACCCGGAACCATCCATTCTTTCGTGGTGTTGAAGCACGATTTCGGCTATAGGATATGGAAATTCTATTGTCTTTAAAATATCGTAACCGACATTGGGGTGAGTTTCAATCATACTATAGTCGATTTCAGTGAGAGGCCCAGGCTTGCTGAGAATCTCGGAAGGTACCAGTATCTTTCCTATATCGTGAACAACTCCAGCCATGCGGATTCCATCAACCTGGTCAGTTGAAAGGTCTATCTCTCTGGCTATCGCGCAGGCCAAATAGGTCACTCTCTGTTGGTGGCCCGCAGTATAAGGATCTCTCATTTCTACTGCTGATGCCAGAGCATAGACCGTTTCCTCAAGGTTTTTTCGTAATCTCTCGAAGCTTTGCTTGCGTTCCTCCTCTGCTTGCTTGCGCTCGGTGATATCTCTTAGAATTCCTATCTCTTTTGCTTCTCCCTTTTTCCCTATGTTTACTGTATTTGCCTCAACCATCCTCTCTGCCCCATCCTTTGTTATGATTCTGAATTCGCTGTTGCGAGGCGCTTCTTGTCCTTTTTTATTTTCCTTTTCCCTTTCCTTAATAAATTTTTTATCATCTGAGTGGACAATATTCAAGAAATTGAATTTTTTGTCGCCCAGCTCTTCTTTTTTTAGGCCAGTAAGTTTTTCAAAAGCAGGATTGGCGTATTGAAAGCCGTCTTGCGAGATTATATAGATAGCATCGTGGGCATTCTCTACCACGCTCCTATATCGCTCTTCACTCTCTTTTAACATATTTCCCATCTTATACTGGTATAGAGCCATCTCGATGACTGAATACAGCTCCCTATCCTCGAAGGGTTTGAGAATAAAGCCAAATGGCTCAGTTATCTTTGCTCGCTCCAGCGTTTTATCGTCTGCATAAGCAGTAAGATAGACAACGGGAATATTGAGACTAGAGCTTATTGCGGAAGCAGCCTCAGTGCCATCCATTTTGCCTTCGAGTACAATGTCCATCAGCACTAAATCGGGGTGTGTCTCTTCTGCTTTTTTTACGGCTTCCTCTCCAGAAAGAGCAATGCCGGAAACAGCATATCCGAGTCTCTTTAATCTGAATTTTATATCATCGGCAACGATTTGTTCATTTTCGACTATTAAGATCTTTACGCTATTCATTATCAACCTTATTCTTTATCATTACCCCAAGACGTCCAGTTTCATGAAATATGAGAATAAGCGGCAACAAAATTGTATTGCACTGAGAAGAAGTGCGGAATTCTTGCTCGTTTTTTTTCTTGAACTGGCTGATCCCCTCCAAAGGGAAATCAAGCTTATTTAGTAATCGATAATACTTTATGTATCTTGCCTTTTAAAACTAAATTTTCAACAGGCTTAATAATATAATCATCACAGAATGAGCCTAATGCTTTTATCCTGGATTTATCTTCATCTTTGGCAGTGAGCATAATAATGGGAATATTCTGTGTTTTCTCATTTCCCTTTAACTTTTTCAATACTTCAAGTCCACCTATTCCCGGCATCATAATATCAAGAAGAATTAAGTCCGGCTTTTCCTTACGGGCGATCTGTATTCCCTTTCTCCCCCTCGTTGCGATGATAATCTTATAGTTACTAATTGCTTCTAAATTTTTTTTGACAAAGTAGCAAAAGTCTTCTTCGTCATCTACGATAAGTATTTTTTCCATCATCTAATTCCTCCTCTTAGCAAAATGGTAAAATGATCTTAGCAGTAGTTCCCTTTCCCGGTTTGCTCTCTATTACTAAATCACCATTATGGTTGTTTACAAGCATCTTGGACATGGACAACCCGAGGCCTGTTCCCTTTATCTCTCTTTTTGTTGTAAAAAATGGCTCGAAGATTTTTTGCAGATTCTTTTTCGAGATCCCCTCGCCCGTATCCGCGATTTCGATTACACAGAGTTTTTTAGCAAATGAAAATTCTGAAGGCGCCATTTTGTATGTTTTGATCATGAGCAATCCTCCATTTGGCATGGATTCAATGGCATTCAGTAAAAGATTAAAGAAAACCTGCTGCATCTGGCTTTTATCGATTTCTAAAAACATTTTTTCTTTTGCAAAGTGAGTTTTAATTTTTATTTCAATCAAAGGAGTTCTGTATTTAAATAATGATAAAGTCTCCCTTATTAAACCATTCGGATCTATTCTTTCAGTTTTTAGTATAGACGGCCGGGAGAACTTCAATAAGTCCTTCACGATTCTATCTGCTCTAAATGTAGATTCCTTAATCTTCTTTATGGCTGTTTTTATTTCAGGGTCAACTCTCGATAGTTTCATTTCCAGGAATTCTGATCCTCCAAGAATAATTCCTAATGGATTTTTTATCTCATGCGCGATTCCGGATGAAAACCTTCCTAAAGCTGCCAGCTTTTCAGATTGTATCAGTTCCTGCTGTGTTTTTTTTAACTTCCTTTCCATCTTGTGTTTGTAGAGAGCTATTTCCAGTATGGAGCACAATTCTTTGTCATCGAAGGGTTTGAGGATATAGCCAAATGGCTCTGTTACCTTTGCCCGTTCAAGCATCTTCTTATCTGCATATGCAGTGAGATAGACAATAGGAATATCGAAGCGAGAGCGTATTAGTGCGGAAGCCTCAATGCCGTCCATTTCTCCTACCAGAACAATGTCCATCAGCACTAAATCAGGCTGCAGATCCTCAGCTTTTTTTACGGCTTCCTTACCAGAGATAGCAGCCCCGGAAACAGCATAACCAAGCCTATGCAGACTCATTTTTATATCCTCGGCAGCAATTCTTTCATCTTCAACCACAAGGATTTGTTTTTTCTTCATTTTTTCTTCAATGGAATATTTGACTTCGGCCACTATTCAAGCTTAACCTTTTTCTCGTGAAATAATTTTAAGCAAGCATCCACCGCCTCTGGATCATAAAGGATGCCTTTATCTTTGGAGATTTCCCCTAAAGCCTTATTAATACCTAAAGCCGGTCGGTGAGGCCTTGGGGTAGACATAGCCTCAACAACATCAGCAACTGCTAAGATTCTCGCCTCCGGAAGAATATCTTCACCCGATAGACTCTCAGGATATCCAGAGCCATCCATTCTTTCATGGTGTTGAAGCACGATTTGGGCAACTGGATAGGGAAATTCTATTGCCCTTAGTATGTCATAACCGAATTGGGGGTGTAATTTAATCATGTAGGATTCAAATTGGGATAAGTTATCGGGCTTGATGAGAATCTCAGTAAGTATTTGTATTGTGCCGACATCATGAACAGATCCAGCCATGCGAAGTCCATCAACCTGCTCTTCTGGAAGGCCCATCTCCTCAGCTATATTGCAGGCTAGGTTAGATACCTTTCTTTGATGACTGGTAGTATAGATATCTCTCTTTTCAACTGCTAAAGCCAGAGCTTTGACCGTTTCCACCAGGTTTTTTCGCAATATCTTTTCCCTCTCTTTTAATATGCTTTCCATTTTTTGCTTGTAAAGAGCCATCTCAATAGTAGTCTGCAGATCCTTGTCCTCGTAGGGTTTAATGATATATCCAAATGGATCTGTTATTATTACTTTATTTAATGTCTTTTGATCTGAACAGGCAGTAAGATAGACAACAGGAATCTCGAAGCGAGAGCGTATTAGTGCGGAAGCCTCAATGCCATCCATTTCTCCTGCCAGAATAATGTCCATTAGCACTAAATCAGGCTGCATATCCTCAGCTTTTTTTACGGCTTCCTCACCAGAGATAGCTGTTCCGGGAACGGAGTATCCGAGCTTCTGCAGGCTAATTTTTATATCCTCGGCCACAATTCGTTCGTCTTCAACAATAAGAATTTGTTTTTTTTTCATCAGCAATTATCCTGAATTATTCATAAAAAATGCCGATACTTTCTGCAATTACAGCAATATCAAAAAGATATCCTGATATTGCTGTAGATTCTGATAAACACTTATTCGAAAAGAAACTATCTATATTAATCGGCATTTTTTCCCCGGTGGCGAGTCGATCTCACCGCATCTGCTTCGTTGCAGCCCATTTGCAATGGAGGACCACAGCTTCATGGGCTGACGCCTTGCATCCGACGACATATATTTTAAATAACATCGTCGTTGCGAGCGGAGCGTGGCAATCTGGCAACCTCGACTCGTGAATAATCCAGGTTATTCAAAATCAAATCTTTTTTCGTAAAATAATATCAAGCAGGCATCAACTACATCAGAATCATAAAGAATACCCTTATCTTTGATTATCTCCTCCAGGGCCATTCCAACACCAAGAGTTGGTCTGAAAAGACGGTAGGAAGACATAGCCTCGACTACATCAGCAACTCCCATAATTCTCGCCTCCAGAAGTATTTCTGCACCCTTTAAACCCGCTGGATATCCAGAACCATCTATTCTTTCATGGTGTTGAAGCACGATTTGGGCAACTGGATAGGGAAATTCTATTGGCTTCAATATTTCATAACCGATCTGAGGGTGCATTTTGACTATAACGAATTCAAATGGGGATAAAGGATGCGGCTTGATGAGAATCTCAGTAGGTATTCGTAATTTACCAACATCATGAACTGGACCAGCCAGACGAAGTCCATCAATCTGATTTTTTGAGAGATCCATCTCTCTGGCTAGGGCACAGGCCAGTTTAGTCACCCTCCTTTGATGACCCACAGCATAAGGATCTCTCTTCTCCAGTGCTGATACTAGGGCATTAATCGTTCCCTCGAAGGATTTTTGTAATCTTTCATAACTTTTTATAAGTTCTTCTTCTGCCTTCTTGCGCCTGGTGATATCTCTTAAAATTCCAACTTCTTTAACTTCACCCTTTTTCCCTATTTTTGCTGTATTTGCCTCGACTATCTTCTCCGTTCCGTCCTTGGCTATAATTCTGAATTCTTTACCGAGAGGCACTTCTATTCCTCTTTTTTTCCCCTTTTTCCTTTCCTTAATTACTTTTAGATCATCTGGATGAATAATATTCCAGAAATTGAATTTCTTGCTGCACAGCTCTTTCTTTTTCCAACCGGTAAGTTTCTCAAAACCAGGGTTTGCGTACTGAAGAGTATCTTGAGTGATTATATAGATGGCATCGTGTGCATTCTCGACAACGCTCCTGTATCTCTCCTCACTCTCCATTAACATATTTCCCATCTTATGCTTGTAGAGCGCCATCTCAATATTTATCTGTAGGTCCTTGTCGTCGAAGGGTTTTAGAATATAGCCGAATGGCTCTGTAATTTTTGCCCTTGCCAGCGTTTTTTTGTCTGCGTGGGCAGTAAGATAGACAACAGGAATATCGAAGCGAGAGCTTATTGCGGAAGCAGCTTCAATGCCATCCATTTCCCCTTTTAGGACAATGTCCATCAGCACTAAATCAGGGTGCATTTCTTCTGCTTTTTTTACGGCTTCCTCTCCAGAGACAGCTGTGCCGGAGACAGAATATGCGAGCCTCTGCAAACTCATTTTTATATCCTCGGCCGTAACTCGTTCGTCTTCAACAACAAGGATTTGTTTCTTCATCTTTTTTTCTTCAATGGAATATTTGACTTTAGCCACTATTCAAACTTAAACTTTTTTTCGTGAAATAATATTAAGCAAGCATCCACAGCCTCAGGATCATAAAGGATACCTTTATCTTTGGAGATTTCCTCTAAAGCCGTATTGATACCTAGAGCAGGCCGGTAGGGCCTTGGAGAAGACATGGCCTCAACAATATCAGCAACTGCTAAAATTCTCGCTTCCGGAAGAGTATTTCCACCCAATAAACCCGCAGGATATCCGGAACCATCTAGTCTTTCATGATGTTGAAGCACGATTTGGGCAACCGGAAAGGAAAATTCTATTACCTTCAATATGTCATAACCGAATTGGGGGTGCATTTTAACCATATAGGATTCAAATTGGGATAAGTGATCTGGCTTGATGAGAGTCTCAGTAAGTATTTGTATTGTGCCGATATCATGAACTGATCCAGCCATACGGAGTCCATCAACCTGCCCTTCTGTAAGGCCCATCTCCTTAGCTATATTGGAGGCCAGGTTAGCCACCTTCCTTTGATGACCGGCAGCATAAACATCTCTCGTTTCAATTGCTAAGGCCAGAGCTTTGATCGTTTCCATAAGGTTAATTTTCAATATCATCTCTCTTTCTTTTAACGCATTCTCCGTTTTTTGTTTGTAAAGAGCCATCTCAATAGTCGCCTGCAGGTCTTTGTCGTCGAAGGGTTTTAGAATATAGCCGAATGGCTCTGTTATTTTTGCCCTTGCCAGCGTTTTTTTGTCTGCATGGGCCGTAAGATAGACGACAGGAATATCGAGGCGAGATCTTATTTCGGAAGCAGCTTCAATGCCATCCATTTTACCTTTAAGGACAATATCCATCAGCACTAAATCAGGATGCATCTCTTCTGCTTTTCTTACGGCTTCCTCTCCCGAGACAGCTATTCCAGAGACAGGATATCCAAGCCTCTGCAAACTCATTTTTATATCCTCTGCCGAGACTCGCTCATCTTCAACAATCAGGATTTGTTTTTTCATCCTTCTCTCTCCAATGAAATATATGCCTTCGGCAATTATTCCAGCTTAAACTTTTTCTCGTAAAATAATTTCAAGCAAGCATTCACTGGCCCGGGATCATAAAGAAAACCCTTATGTTTGGAGATTTCTTCCAGGGCCTTGCCAATGCCAAGAGCCGGTCGGTAAGGCCGGTGAGAAGACATAGCCTCAACAATATCAGCCACTGCTAAGATTTTTGCTTCCGGAAGGATATGTTCACCAAAAAGGCCGGAAGGATATCCAGAACCATCCATTCTCTCATGGTGCTGGAGCACGATCATAGCAACCGGATACGGAAATTCTATTGACTGTACTATTTCATAACCGATCTGGGGGTGCATTTTAATCATAACGAATTCAATTTCGGATAGATGATCGGGCTTGATGAGAATCTCGGTAGGTATTTGAATCTTGCCGACATCATGAATAAGTCCGGCCATGCGGACTCCTTCAACCTGCTCTTCTGGAAGGTCCATCTCCCTAGCTATAGCATAGGCTAGATTAGCTACCCTCTTTTGATGACCGGCGGTATAAGGGTCTCTCCTTTCGAGTGCTGATACCAGGGCATTAATCGTTTGCTCGAAGGTTTTTTGATATCTCTCTAAACTTTTTATAAGTTCTTCCTCTGCCTTCTTGCGCACGGTGATATCTCTTAGAATTCCCATCTCTTCTACTTCTCCCTGTTTCCCTATGTTTACCGTATTTGCCTCGACTATCCTCTCCCCCCCATCCTTTGTTGTAATCCTGAATTCGAACCTGCCTTGTATCTCCTTTCCTTTTTTCCGCGCCTCTTTTTTTTCCTTAATCAATTTTTTGTCATCCGGATGAACAATATTCCAGAAATTGAATTCCTTATTGCATAGCTCTTCCTTTTTCCAATCAGTAAGGTTTTCAAAAGCAGGATTGGCATATTTAAAACCATTGGAAGTGCTTATATAGATAGCATCGTGAGCATTCTCTACCAGGCTCCGATATCTCTCTTCGCTCTCTTTCAACATATTTGCCATCTCATGGTTGTGAAGAGCCATCTCGATGGTTGTCTTCAGGTCCTTATTCTCGAAAGGCTTATGAATATAGCCAAACGGTTCAGTTGCTTTTGCCCGTTTAAGCATTTTCTTATCCGAATGAGCAGTAAGGTAGATAACGGGAATATCTAAACGGGAATTTATTATCGAAGCAGCTTCAATGCCATCCATTTTCCCTCCGAGTACAATGTCCATCAGCACCAAATCGGGGTGAAGCTTTTCTGCTTTTGTTATGGCTCCCATTCCGGAGAAAGCTGTTCCGGATACAGCATATCCAAGCTTCTGCAAACTCATTTTTATGTCTTCGGCCTCAATTCGTTCATCTTCAACAATCAGGATTTGTTTTTTCTTCATTGTTTCACTTTCAATCTAATATTAAAATTGGTCCCCTTCGTTCTATCCAACTTGATGTCACAAAGCTTGTCCTGAGATTTTTGTTTTCTACATCATTTGCCGGCATCATCAAGCTAAGATTTATGATTGAAGCGTTTCTGTTCATACATTAATCTATCTGCCTCTTCCAGCAGTCCGTCGATTGAACTAGGATGCTGGGAATCGTAACGGACTGTACCCACACTCAGTGACAACTTATATGGGCGGCTGCCGATCATGTTGCGAGCTTTCAGGTTCTTTTGCAGATGATTTGTGAGGACCTCGGAACACTCCTTGGAGTTTTCTAGGGCAAGAACAACAAATTCATCCCCGCCAATGCGAGCAATAATGTCCGACCCGCGAAAAGTCTTTAGAAGAAGGTTAGCGGTCTCAATCAGTGCCTTGTCTCCTTCAAGATGGCCTAAGTTGTCATTAATCGACTTCAGATCATCAAGATCGGCAAAAAGCAGCAACATACTCCCTTTTTTCCTGTTTGCTATCTTAAGCTGCAGCTGGGCCAGGATAGAAAATCCCCTCCTGTTAGGGAGTCCTGTCAGGGAATCATGATAAGCCATTTCCTTGAAGGTTTCCTCCGCCCGGCTGCGCTCGATGGCATATCGTACGGCGTGGACAAGCTGATTCCCGTCGACCTTTCCTTTGACTAAGTAATCTTGAGCACCCTTTCGCACCGCATTCACTCCGAGTTTCTCATCTTCAAATCCGGTAAGCACAACAATAGGCACTTCTGTAGCTTGAGTGTGAGCCTTTATGAACGTATCGAGTCCCCGGCTGTCAGGCAAATCGAGGTCTAAGAGAAGGAGATCAATGTCTCCCCTGGCAAGGCGTTTCACTCCTGAATCGAGCCGGGCAATGCATTCAATATCGAAAGCAAAACCCGGCACCTCATTCAACATCTCCTGTACCAGGCGTGCATCTCCAGGGTTGTCTTCGATCAGCAGGACTTTGGATTGCATGGCGGTCATTTTTTATTATTTGAGGGGAGCTTCACAATGGTTAGCCAGAAATCTTCGATTGACTTAACCACATTAACAAACTGATCCAGATCAACAGGCTTTGTTATGTAACAGTTTGCATGGCGGTCGTAGCTTTTTATGATATCCTGTTCATTCTTTGAAATCGAAAGAACCACAACAGGAATACGTCTAAAGCTTGGATTTTTTTTAATCTCTTCCAGCACTTCGCAGCCCCTCTTCTTAGGGAGGTTAAGATCAAGCAGGATGAGGTCTGGATGAGGCGCATCGGAATATTTCCCCTTTTGGCTCAGAAAATTTAAGGCTTCCACTCCATCACCGACAACGCTCAAGTTATTTAGAACCTTGCCGTTCTTGAGGGCTTCTTCAGTAAGGCGCACATCGGCTGGATTATCCTCCACTAATAAAATCTCAACGGATTTCCCGCTTATTTTACTCATAGAGATTATTTGCCTCCTTTCTTCGGGATAGTAAAGAAAAATGTTGATCCTTTTTCTGGCTCCGATTCTACCCAGATTCGCCCGCCGTGACGCTCCGCAATCCTCTTGCAAATCGCCAGCCCTATACCGGTTCCAGAATACTTCTCCCTGTTATGCAGTCGTTGAAAGATTACAAAGATACGCTCAGCATATTGAGAGTCAATCCCAATGCCATTATCTTGAACAGAGAAAAGCCATTCTTTCTTTTTCTTCCTCGAGGTAACATGAATGCGAGGCGGCTCTTTGCCCCGGAATTTTGTAGCGTTATCAATTAAATTTTGAAAAAGTTGTATGAATTGGGATTCATCAGCCTTAATCGTCGGCAGATTTTTTTTGGTTATAACAGCGCCACTTTCCTCTATCGCTCCATGAAGATTTATTATCGCCTGGCTCAAGGCACTAGCAAAATCCGTCTTTTCAAAAGTATTTCCTGTTGTGCCTACGCGCGAATAGTCCAGCAGGTCATTGATCATGCTCTGCATCCTGCCTGCGCCATCCACCGCATAAGCGATGAACTCGTTTGCGTCGGAATCGAGTTTGTCTTTGTAACGCTGCTCCAAAAGCTGAACGTAACTTGTTACCATGCGCAAGGGCTCCTGCAAGTCATGCGAAGCCATATAAGCAAACTGCTCGAGTTCCTTGTTGGAACGCTCTAACTCCGTTATGGTTTGTTTCAACCTCTCCTCCGCTTTCTTGCGGTCAGTTATTTCTTTTTTAAGCTGTTCATTAGTCTTTTCTAGCTCTGCTGTGCGCTCTTCTACCACTTCCTCAAGATGTTCGCGGTGTTTTCTCAATTCTTCTTCTGCTCGTTTGTGCGTGGTTTCTAATTTTTCCACTTCAGCAATCTTTTGGCGCAATTCCTTCAACTCGTTTATTAGTTGTTTTTTTGCCTTGCCTTCCTGTGCCAGCACGCAGATATGTCTTTATCTTTCATCTTGTTTACTTCCTAAAGTGGCAGGCAATAATCCTGCAATCTTCCGCAACCAAAATACATGTTTTTGTCCTTATCTTACGTCTCTCAATTTGATTTGAAATTCAGTTCCTTTATTTCTACCCAATTTGATTTCACCTTGAAGCTGATCTTCTGCTAAAATTGTAACCAGATGTAAACCCAGTGATTTTGTATTCCTGAAATCCAAATCTTCAGGCATTCCAACGCCGTCATCGCTGACTACTAACTCAATATCCCTTTCATTGATTGAATGAAGGGCTATCTTGATTTCACCTTCTTTACTACCCGAAAAGGCATGTTTCAGAGAATTGGAAACCAGTTCATGAATGATCAGTCCACAAGGAATAGCATTATCAATTGCCAGGTAAACATTCTCTGACTCTATCTTCAGGGCAATTTTATGCGGAAAAGGCCAACAAGACCGAAATAAGTAGTTTGTTAAAATCTTGATGTATTCCTTGAAATTAATTTTTGATAGGTGTTTAGACTGGTAAAGCAACTCGTGGATAAGAGACATCGATTTTATCCTGTCCTGGCTCTCTTTAAATATATCAGCGTACCGTTTGTCTTTGATATATTGTGACTGGAGCTTGAGTAAACTGCTGATGACCTGCATATTATTTTTTACCCGGTGATGAATTTCCTTCAGCAGCACTTCTTTCTCTTTGAGGGATGCTTTGACTTGTTCCTCTGCTTTCTTCCGCTCTGTGATGTCTCTGGTAACTCCCATTACAGCCATAATTCTCCCATCAGGGTATCTTACAGGACTAAGATTAACACTTATCCATGATTCTCTTTCTCCAACAATCATATTTGATTCGTGAAAACCCGGCCTGCCTGTTTCGAAAACTTTTTTTAAGTTCTTTGAGAAACGTGAGGCAATTTTTTCCGGGAATAAATTCAAAATTGATTTGCCTATAATCTCTTTTGATCCCTTTCCAAAAAGCCTTGCCGCTGCTTTATTCGTAGACAATACTTTATTATTCTTGTCGATCATAAAAATCATATCTGTTGCGCTTTCAACAAGAGCTCTGTATTTCTCTTCGCTTTCTTGCAATGCTTCTTCCGCCCGTTTGCGCTCGGTTATATCGGTGGCAAGTGCCACCCATCCGCAGCGCTTTCCGCCATTTTTTATTTCTTGTACGCTCACACTGACCCATACTTCACCGCATTCTGTCCTATGTAACACTTCATCTTGATAGTAGCCCTGGGTTTCAAGCATCTTGAATCGCTCTGCATTTTCGCCTGGGGAGGCCTCTGCTATCTCAATGACATCGAAGAGCTTCTTGCCTATTGATTCGGATGCTTTGATTCCATATAGACGTTCGCTTACCTCGTTCCAATGTGTAACTGTGTATTCAATATCGGTGGCAATCACACTTTCCTGAATAGACCTGAAGGCAGCGTCTGAGAACCGTAGCTTCTCTTCCGCCTTCTTGAGCTCGGTAGTGTCCCGGAAGACCATCACCATGCCAATGATGTTCCCTTCTTCATCTCGTATCGGCGCCCCACTGTCAGCAATAGGCCGTTTCGTTCCGTCTTTCGCTATCAACACCGTATTATTGGCCAAGCCCACGACAACACCTTCTCGGAGCACCCTGGCTATAGGGTCCTCGGCCCGTTCTCCTGTTTGCTCGTTGATGATGTTGAAGACGTCTTTCAGAGGCTTGCCCGAAGCCTCTGCCTCACTATACCCGGTCAAGTCTTCGGCAACAGGATTCATGAGGGTCACAAAGCTCTCGATATCAGTAGCAATCACAGCATCGCCAATGCTCCTCAGTGTTGTGGATAGCCATTGCTCGCTATCCTCCAACGCCTCCTCTGCCTGCTTGCGCATGAAGATATTAGAAATCGTTTCTGCTGCCGCTAAAATATTATTTTTTGCTGTATTGAGTACATACTCTGGTCTTGGAGTATATTCATTGGCTATCTTTAATAATCGTTCTGGTTTGACCTGATACCTTTCTGCTATTTCTTTAATTCTTTTCATGTCGGTTGGGGGATTGGAAACTCCGGCATTATTTGAACCTATCACCACACCTTCTGCTACTATTGGAATAGCGTATATAACAATTCCACCGGAACATTCTCTGGTACATGGTTTCTTGCTTTTAATAGACTTGAGAGAAGTAGCCCAGCAATCCTCATGGCATATCCATTTTCCTGACTTCAATGCTTCTTTTTCTGATACTTTGCCGGCTAATTTCTTAGATGCCTGGTTGAGGAAAGCACACCAATTAGAGGTGAAAAAAGCTGCAGCGTAATCACCATTCAACTCGTATATTGCTGCTGATGATTCCAGGTAATTTAAATAAGAATCCTGAATCTTCATCAATAGATCTCCCCCAACGATTTTTTTTAAGCTGATCTCCTTTGCCATTTTTATTTCATAACCTTTTTTCAAATCTCCTGCGCTCCCTTGTGCTCAGTTTCTTATGTTTCTGACTATGGAAATAAGCTCCTGTCTTTCCACCATTTTTACAAAGCAACAGGGGCAGTTAAAATAGTGCTCCTCGAAGCCTTTCTCTTTGCCCTCACCCAATCTGCTCAATAAATAATCATCGATAAAATCTTCAAACTCGCAATTTTTCATGACGTTTCC
>DRHQ01000088.1 GCA_011049545.1 Candidatus Aminicenantota bacterium
AAAGAAAGACCAAGAGCTTATTCAAAGCCTCGATACTGAACTGTTTAATCAACTATGGCAAAGAAACTCAGAGCCTCAAAATTCCTTTGCTTTTGACCTCTGTCATAAAGATTTTGAAAGATATTTAACAGCATCAAAATATGTTGTAAGAAAAGGGGCATCTTTAAATAATTTCTTTGGTGAGTTTGAATTTGAAGAGTTGAATGATATTGATACTCTTTTTACTAAAATAGCAGAATCGGAAAAAAACCCAGAAAATAAAGAGGAATTCATCAAGCTGATGAAGTCTATTAAAATATACTCCTATGATGAAGAGGACAACGATTTAACAAAAGGTGATTTATCCGCTCATTTACTTGGTGATGTCACACATAACAATAAAAAGTACTTCTTTATAGATAAGTCATGGTATCGTATCAAAGATGCTTTCATTAATGATTTGAATGAATATTGCAAATCTTTTATAAATAAGAACTTTCACAACAGATTAGATAAAAATTGGAATTATTCGGACGAGAATGAAAACCAATACAATCAAAAGTATATCGGTGAGAAAAATACAATTGTTCTTGATAAAATAACCCCTGAGAATATTGAACCTTGTGACATCCTGAAGTGGGATGATAAGAATTTATACCTTTATCATGTAAAAGCCGGATTTGGAAACAAAATGAGAGATGTGTGCTCCCAGATTATTATAGCAGCGAATAGGATTAATCAGGATTTAAACTCATCAAAGAAATACATAAAAAAAATATATATTAATCTTAGAAAAAAAATTGGAGGTGAATCGTATTTTGACGAAGCGGGCAAGCAAACAGAGATTTATTCTGAAGATGCTTTTATAAGACTCTTTGAAAAAAATTTGGTCTTTGTCTTAGCCGTGCTCGATATATCAAATGATAGAATAAGAGATATAAAAAATATTGAAGAGTTTAAATCAAACATAGCAAAATTTTCCTTGCAGGAATTGACAAAGGAGATGAAGGGTATTGATGTTGATTTTAGAATTACTCAGATAAGGAAGGTGTGAGAATTAATAAAAGAAGTCTGCCAGATACTTTTAATTATGGATAAAAGGACGATGAATAATATGAATTGTTATAACAAATCGCTCACACTGGGATACGATAATGACAATAAGTAATGACCGTAAAAAACTATTAAACGACATCTTCTCAGCATCATTCAAATCTCCGAATGGCATGGACGCATTGCGGTTTCGGGCTGATAACGAGCAATTTATATCTGAGCTGAATCAGCTTGAACATCTTGGCTATATAGAACGAAAGAATGACCGATATTTCATAAAGCCATTAGCACTTGCTCAGTTAGCAAAGGAGAGCCCTGATGTACGTAGCATATTGCACATATGTAGTCTAGTGTTTGCTCTGCTGCGGGACATATACAAGGACAATCCTGGGCAAAAAATCACTGTTGCGGATATTTCAAGAAATACGAACTTGCCTGAAGATGATGTTAGGGTAGGTCTCAGAATTATCATTCAAACACCAATTCTGGGAAGCTACATAAACGATTTCTCTAGAGAGAGCGCGTACGTTGCACCCTCGGAAAGCATTCTCAAATACAAATCGTTTGAAGACATTTTACAGGAGATACAAGAGTGGGGAAAGTGTAGAGACAGCCAATACCGCGAATCCAAGAAACTGACCCGCATAAGCCCAAAATATCCACTTAAACAGGAAATTTCATTATCTACAAGCAAAACAAATTGGGAAGCCATTGAGAATGAATATGACGTCAATAAAAGAAGCTTTGGAAAGAAGATCAACTTCGTTTCGGATAGTCATAAAAGAGAAATCATATTTCGTGATATTGAGCATTCATTTGAATTAGCATTTTTAGGCTTGTCAAAGCCTGCTGTCATTTTAGCTGGTGGTGTAATTGAAGAATTATTAAGACTATATTTAAAGCATAATAACATCTCTCCGCCATCCAATAGCTTTGATAATTATATTAAAACCTGTGAACAAAATGGACTTTTGAAATCAGGGGTTTCTCGTTTATCGGACTCAGTAAGACATTTTCGGAACTTAGTACATCTTTCCACAGAAAAGACAAAAAAATATACCATATCAAAAGCAACAGCAAAAGGTGCAGTCTCTTCCATATTTACTATTGTCAATGATTTCTAGAATATTTTTCACTACAAGGGGGTGGGATTTGAACAAACGACCTCCGGGTTATGAGCCCGACGAGCTACAAAACTGACCTACCCCACAACAGAGGTAAAGGGTAGTCAACGAGATAGCACCGACTGTCAAAAGTAGGCGATTTTAAGCACATTTTAGCCCGTATTTTGCCCTCGGGGAAAAGTCTACAATTGTAAGATATCTAGCTTGCAATACAACAAGGATATTGATAATGTATTATTGCATTTTCAGCATATTTTTAGAGGGATTAACTACAATTAGACGATATTGTGGCTATATTGTTCTCAAAATATGGTATGCAGTATAGTGATTGTTGGGTGGCATTTCATGAGTATTGAATTATGACAATTATTGCACGATATGAAGAGATCTCTGCCGTTTCAACTCCTCTCAACCCTATCGATGACCTTATATCGTGGATATCTGGGCTTGCTAGCATTGGCTACACATCTGACATTCTCAGAACCATACATAAGATGGCAATACAAACCCAGATTCTTTCTGGAGCCCGCCTAATATCAGTCCATGCCGAAAACACTATAGGTTTATTGGATCAGGCGTTCTCGGGCTCTCCAGATGTCAGCTTTCTTCCTCTTTACTATGCGATTCTCAATCTTTCAAAGATCTACATTATCGCTTCCGGACGTGCTAATGACCTACTAAACAACCGTTACCATGGTGCTTCATATGATGCATCGAAGTCCAGAAGAGGGCTTCTGACAGACGAAATAATTCTCAGGGAAAGAGGTGTTCTCCCTTTGTTTTATAAGGTCTTAACACATCGAGCTTGGAGATGGAATAATAGGCCTGTTCGATTAGCTGATGTTTACCCATTCATTCCATGCATCTCTTTCGAATACGATCAGGCGTTTGGCCTCCAATCGCGCGTCCAACCGATCACACTACGTCTCAATGGAAATCCATCTTCAGGTTTCACGCTTATCGCTGAATTGTTAGCTTTGGACAAGGGGTTGCACCCTCTCACACAAAGCAGGCGCTATCTTAAGATCTTTGCTGGGCTGAGGAGTCAGTCTAATCATCCAGCGCGGTTTGTTTCAGACAAGATTATGGTTTCTACAGATACTGAGGCCAGGGCCCAGCTTCTATCACATACTAAGAGGCACCTCCTCTATCATATTGTTAGAGACCTCTTTAATAAGCCAGTAGGCATTTACACTGCCCTGTCAGCCGCGCCTATTGAACTCGCTGAGGAGATTCCGATCTGGCTTGCCTTCTTCCACCTTTCTAATGTAGTCCGGTATAAACCCGACACTTTAGCACGGATCAAGGACTCGGCAGCATGGCCTATGTTACTGTGCCTTCAAAGGCATGCGTTACTACGCTTCCTTGTCATCTTTTGGTCTTTCATGCAACAGCGAACTATTGAACTCCAAATCGACTAGAAGGAAGTGCAGACAGGAGTAACAGATTATAGCAAGAGTCTGAATGCCGCCCAACAACTCGCTGAAACGGGCGGGCGATCATTTTTCGCCAAACGCTCGCCACTAAGCTACGGGCTGAAGATGAGGCCTCAGGGGAAAATCACAGTCTTCCATTTTAGCAACTATAAGCAAACGTAGGCGTTTTTACGCAAATCTGATTACAAAATGGTGACAAATGGGGAGAGGTCTGCATGGACACATGACTCTGGATCATGGAATCGGGGTTTGAATCCCTGCTTCCCAATTCTCCTAATTTGTGTCCTTCCTTCGGGAAATTAGGCATTTTCCTACAAACAGGCAAACCGAAAACCGTAGCCAGTTAGTAGCGATTTTAGTCATTCTGTGTGACACCAGTGTGACATGGGGGATGTCTGAATTTTGACCCCCTTGCCTTATCCTTCACCCTGGTTTAAAATTAAAATATATAGACCAAGGGGGTGTCAATGATAACATCTGACCGACCTAAGCTTAGGGAGATATGCCCGGGAGAACTGAAGGAGATTCTTGAACAGCACGAGAAGTGGGTTTTTACCAAGGATGAAGAAAAGGAGAAATGAGGCAACTGGAGATTCAAGATGACGTTCGAGCGTATGCCTGTACCGACAGAACAGGATTTGAAATTAGCGCGAGAAGCGTTTTTAGAGAACGAACCTAGGGACCTTTTTTATCGTGTCGCCACTGAACTGATTCAGCTTTCCATCGAAGGGAAAACGCATATCACCCTTCCAGAAGCTTTGGCAGTCTTACTTCAAACCTGGAATAGATCATACTATCGATTCAAGCCTTTTGATAACCAGCATTACACTAACATCTGCAATCTGCTTGAGTGTCTATCCACTTCTGTCTTTAGGTTCCGGGAGCGATCAATACTGTCTCTAGCAAAAGATGATCTGTCTAATATAGTCGAGATTTTCGATGAATTCGAGCAAGTTCTAGGACGAGTCGGAGCAGCTAAATCGCTTCACTTGTTGGCACCAAAATTTTTCCCACTGTGGGATGGGGCTATAGCCAAAGCATACAAAGTCACTCTGGGACCTGTAGGTTCAAACTCGGGCAAATACCTGAAGTTCATGCTTTCTGTCAGGCATCAATGCAAGCAACTTCAAGAGCTTGCATTGCAAGGGCAGAATCTTCTCAAAAGGATTGATGAATACAATTACTGCCACTTCACCAATAAATGGATTTGAATCAATGTGAATCGATAAATGAGGCGACTAGAAGCCGGGAACTCCTAGCCTCAGCCTTTTCCCCGATGACGAAAGGACAACAACTGGCCGTAATTAGGCAATTTTAAGCATTTCTGGTGACATATTGGTAACACGGGGAGAGGTTTATCTTTATAAAAGATTGACAGATAAAAAACTCTCCAATATACTCTCTGAAAGATTTGTAGGTTAATTTAGTACAAAAGAGGGAGATAGTATTTGTCCGAACAAGAGGAATTCACTTTTACTAATTCAAGCAAGAACAATAATCAAGACAAAGATAAATCACTAGAATCCTGGATTTGGGATGCTGCTTGCAGTATTCGAGGGGTGCAGGACGCGCCGAAGTACAAGGATTTCATCCTGCCACTGGTCTTCACCAAGCGACTATGCGATGTTTTTGAAGATGAAGTAGACCGGATCGCGGAGAAGGTCGGTTCGCGAGCCAAGGCGTTCAAACTGGTCGCAAGGGACCAGAAGCTGGTGCGCTTCTATCTGCCCCTCGTGCCGGACAAGCAGGAAGAGCCAGTGTGGTCGGTTATCCGCATGCTTTCGGATAAAATCGGCGAGCAGCTCACCACGTATTTGCGCGAGATCGCCAAAGCCAATCTGCTCCTGGAGGGGATCATTGATCGGATCGATTTCAATGCTACCACTCATGGCCAGCGTGACATCAATGATGACCGCCTTTCTAACCTGATAGAGGAGATCTCAAAAAAGCGACTAGGTCTAACCGACGTGGAACCTGATATTATCGGTCGCAGTTATGAGTACCTTATTCGAAAGTTCGCCGAAGGCTCGGGCCAATCTGCAGGTGAGTTTTACACGCCCAAGGAAGTCGGTATGCTGATGGCGAAAATCATGAATCCCGAGCCAGGGATGACCATATACGATCCCTGCTGCGGTTCAGCAGGGCTTCTGATCAAGTGTGAGCTGGTGATGGAGGAAAAGCAAAACGATATTAAGGCCAAACGAGCGCCGCTCAAGCTCTTCGGACAGGAGTACATCGCCGATACCTGGGCCATGGCAAACATGAATATGATTATACACGATATGGAGGGCAGGATCGAGATTGGAGACACTTTTCGGAGCCCCAAATTTCGAGACAAGGGCAAACTGCAAACGTTTGATCGAGTAGTGGCCAATCCCATGTGGAACCAGGACTGGTTCACCGAGCAGGATTATAACAATGACGAGTTGGGCCGTTTCCCCCAGGGAGCGGGCTTTCCCGGTAAACAGTCAGCTGATTGGGGCTGGGTACAACACATAGCCGCTTCACTCAATGAAACAGGCAAGGCCGCCATTGTGCTAGATACGCCCGCTGCTAGCAGGGGTAGCGGTAACGCCGGCAAAAACAAGGAGAAGGAAGTACGTAAGTGGTTTGTGGAAAACGATCTGATTGAAGGGGTGATCTACCTACCGGAAAATCTTTTCTATAACACCAACGCTCCTGGTATCCTGCTCTTTCTCAACAAAGCAAAGTCCAAAGAGCAAAAGAACAGGATTTATCTAGTCAACGCCTTACAGGAATTTGTCAAGGGTGATCCCAAGAACTTTATCCCCAAAGAGAGCATTCACTGTATCTCATCGAATTTCCTGAACTGGAAGGAAGAAGAGAAATTCAGTCGCATCGTAGACAAGGCTGAGATCGTCAAGAACGACTATAACATCTCCCCCTCGCGCTACATCTACACTGCCGATGCCGAAGAATACCGGCCTCTCGGGGAGATTGTCAAAGAACTTGATGTCCTGGAGGCCGAGGTTAAAGAAACCAATGCCGCTCTGCGGACTGTGCTGAAGAAGTTGGGAGGGTGAGGCATGGGAGAATGGCTGAGTACAACGCTTAGGGAAGTCGCCAATCTGAACTACGGCAAGAATTTACCCTCCAAGATACGCATACCAGGTGATGTGCCTGTTTACGGCTCCAACGGCATCGTGGGTTGGCATAATGAAGCGATTGTTAACAAAGCTGGGATAATCGTAGGAAGAAAAGGAAGCGTCGGGGCCATTCAACTATCAAATCGGCCATTTTGCCCTATAGATACCACGTATTTTATCACTGCGGACGACACAAAGGTCGACATTAATTTCCTTTACTATCTTCTTCGCCATTTTAATCTGTCGCGTCTCGTAAGTGACCTCATTCCGGGTCTGAATCGCGACTTAGCGTATGCCCAAGAAATCGTTGTTCCAAATACCGAGATCGAACAACGTCGTATAGCGGCGGTATTGTCGTTGGTGCAGCGGGTGATTGAGCAAAAGGAGCAGTTGATTGCGCTGACTACTGAGCTGAAGAAAGTCCTGATGTACAAGCTCTTCACCGAGGGTACTCGCGGCGAACCTCAAAAACAAAGCGAAATCGGCTCCATCCCGGAGGGCTGGGAAGTGGTGAAATTGGGCAGCTGTTGCGGTGTTGTTAACTCAAGCATCTCTTACACTATGCTCATGAAAATGGACTCATTTGATTCAAGCAAAGCCGTGGACGTTATGGGTGTGAAAGTTTCTGACATGAATATTCCAGGGAATGAAGAAGCCTTTATCAATGCCAATCTTGTTCGGAAACTGTCACGTGAATTGTCAAAGAAAAAGACAGTCCCAGCCGGAGCGGTTGTGTTTCCAAAAAGAGGTGCTGCAATTGCAACAAACAAGAAAAGGATTACAACAACCTGGACTGTTCTCGATCCAAATCTAATTGCTGTAGTGCCAGGGGAAAAAGTAATTCAAGGCTATCTCTACTATTGGTCTCAAACCTTCGATCTGCGAAAGATTACAGACCCCGGCCCCACACCACAGCTAAACAAGAAGGATGTAGTCTCTGTGCTATTTCCTTTACCACAAGATCCAGATGAGCAGAGAGAAATTACTAATTCCCTTAAAACTGTAGATAAGAGCATCAGAGGCTATCGAGATCAATTATTTGCCATGCAAGACCTCTTCCACACTCTCCTCCACCAACTCATGACCGCCGAGATCCGCGTGAACGACCTCGATCTGGAGGAATTGGGCATTAAGGCTGACGAAGAACAAGCCGAGGCCGTCTGATTATTATGACAATGACCGGAGACAAATAATGGAACAAAAACAGTGGGAGGCACTGGACAAGCTCAGAGGTGTCAGCGCACACGTTGGAGAACTCTTCGTTCCGAACATTGTCTTGAAAGCTGTTGAAAATCTTTTGGAAGATGTATCAGCACGAATTGTCTGCGATCCTTGGGCCGGTGTGGGTACATTAGCCGCTACAGTCAAAGAGATTACAACAGCCGAACGAGTGTTACTCTGTACGCGTGATGAAGAGGTTGCATCTGCGGGTAAAAATATAATCAGATCTGCAGAATGGTATGTCAACGATCCATTGGAATGGCTCGACGCTTTGGATTGTGATTTAGATGTAGTTGCGAGCGTTCTTCCCTTTGGAGCAAAGAGTAACCGTTCTGTAACTCTAACATCACTGGCAGGCAAGCCGATAGAACTCCGAGGCGATCTCGGCAATTTAATTTTGGCTAAAGCTGCAGTGCGGCTTACTGAAGAAGGGATCGGACTGTTTGTTGTACCACCGTCATTTTTCTTCTTTCAACGCTCGGTTCTGCGACATTTTAATTCGCTTGGACTTGGGATTGAAGCCGCTCTGGAATTATCATCAAGTACTTTTGCCCCCTATACAAACATTAAGACCTACTTGGTGATTGTGCGGAAGCGCCCAACTTCACTGATATTTGTGGGCCAGCTTACCAGTGATTTGAAAACCAATTCCCAGATTATCGCCAACTTTAAGGGCGGAAAAGAGGGCGGCAAGCTGGAGCTTGGCCGCTTTGTAGAGCCGGTCTCTTTCAGGGGGCTGGACTATATGCGGATATCAGAATGGTCCGAACAAGCACAGAGACAGTTCGGTGCCCCTGCGGTGCAACTTGGAGAGCTGTCGACCTCAATCAACTTGGGCCGACCAAGTGTTGACTTTGAGTTTCCTAGTGAGGATAACTCCATCTTTATCCCGCTCATTGGAATCAGTGACGTCGTCGATTCAACAAATGACCTGAGCCTGAAACGCCAGAACTATGCACAAGTAGTCATCGATCCTAATCGCTCCGATGCACGTTTTGTCGCACAATTCTTGAATTCGGAATTCGGCAAGAAAAGTCGCGATCTGAATAAGTCTGGAACAGTCATTCCCAAGTTGAATAAGCAAACACTGAAGGAAATAGACATCTTCGTCCCAGACCTGCAAACCCAAAAGAAAATGATGGAGATTGAAACACGGATCGCTGCCGAAGAGAACACACTTCTCAGCTTGCAGAACGAGATTGCAGAATTACGGCGTGATCTATGGAGCAGTCCTAGATCATCAGGGACCGTTATTCAACGGCTCGAGGCGCTTTCCGGTCAACTTTCCGGAAGTTTAGCACAACACGCTTTGGGAAATCTTGACCAATGGATCGAGACATTACCGTTTCCACTGTCTTCCATTCTCCGATCGTGGCAAGCAACACCCAGTCAAGACTTCAAGACTAAATATGAGCACTTATTGCATTTCTTCGAAGCGACGGCAGAGTTCCTTAGCATTATTATACTAAGCGCATTTAAAGCGAACGAGGAGCTCTTCAAACTCCACAGCCAGAAGCTCAGGGAATCCTTACAGAAACAAAGCCTGAGTTTTCAGCGAGCAACGTTCGGTACATGGAAACTAGTGGTAGAGTATTTTGGAAAGCAGACTCGCATGCTGCTATCGGTCGACGAAGACCAAGCTCTCTGCGCGGATATTTTTTCTGATTCATCATTGGTGATGCCGCGGACAGTAAGTTGCAAGGAACTGGTCAGTGTACTATCTACTACAAACAAGATGAGGAATGATTGGAGCGGCCATAGCGGGGTGGTTGGGCAAGAAGAGGCTAAGCTACGCAATCAAAATCTACAGGCTGAGTTGCGGAAACTTAGAGAAATATTTGCAGACGCCTGGGTCGACACACAACTGATTCATGCCCTCCACTGCCGACCACGTAAAGGTGTTTTTGAGAACGAAATTGCTGTATTGATGGGAAGCAACAGCGAATTCTTGAAAGAAACACGATCAATGGCGACCTGGTTGGATGTCGAGCGGCTTTACCTTTCAAAGAGAAACTCAGGTGAGACTTTGCTGCTACTTCCTTTGGTTCAAGTAGGGCCTTCTCCACAATCAGAGAAAAACGCTTGCTACTTCTTCAACCGGTTGGAACGAGACGGCGCACGCTTTGTCTCATTCCACTTTGCCGATTATCCAGAACTTACGGGGCAATTCGAAGAGGCGACGAATGTAATAAAATCGTTGGCGGGGGAATAGGGATGCCCAAACCTGGTGAACATAAAACGGTCCAGGGCCGCATCCTGGAATACGCACAGGAGATCGGCTGGACGTTCGTATCTCAGACCGAGGCAGAGCAGAGGCGGGGGTTCAGAGCCAATGGCGGCAGTATCGCCGAACGGGCGGCAAAGGCGTCGCTTTACTTTGATTACCTGCTATTTACAAAGGCGCGGGAGTTCAACTCCAAATACAGCGAGGCAGAAGGGGTTCTGATCGGACGGCTGCGACGACTGCAGGCCAACATCTTCGGCAACCGGGAGTTTCTTGGCTATTTGCGCAATGAAGGTAAGTTCTTTTGTGCCGATGAGAACCGAGAGCTAGACCTGAAGCTTATCGACTTCAAAACAATAGAAGACAACGTCTTCGAGGTCACTGAAGAATTCTATGTCCACAACGGTGCATATGGCAACCGCGAGGATGTGGTCTTTCTGATAAACGGCATCCCTGTGATGGTCATAGAGTGCAAGAATGCGGACATGGATGAGGCTATTGCCATCGGTATAGATCAGATCCGCCGCTACCACGACGAGACGCCCGAGTTTTTCGTACCGGAGATGATATTCACGGCTACTGAGGCGATCGGCTTTTCCTATGGCGTGACCTGGAATATAGTGCGTCGCAACATCTTCAACTGGAAGCAGAAACAAATCGGCAAGTTGGAGGCTAAGGTCAAGAGCTTTTGTGACCGTCGGCACATCCTAGACATGCTGAAACATTTCATCGTTTTTGCGGAAAAAGACGAGGAGCTAAACAAATACATCCTGGCGCAGCACCAGGTTGGGGCGGTGCACAGAGTGGTTGATCGCTGCCTGGATCCTGAGCGCACGCGCGGTCTAGTGTGGCATACTCAAGGCAGCGGCAAGACGTTCACCATGATCAAGGCCGCTGAGATGTTATTCAAAGCGCCAGAAAGCGAAAAGCCGACCATCCTGCTAATGATCGATCGCAACGAACTGGAAGACCAAATGATCAAGAACCTGGCGGCATTGGGCCTCCATAACGTGGAGCATGCCAGCCGGATCAGGAAACTGGTCAAGCTGCTCAGGGACGACTACCGCGGAATCATAGTCACCATGATCCACAAGTTCCGTGACATGCCGGAAAACGTCAACAAACGGTCTAACATCTTCGTAATGATCGACGAGGCGCACCGAACCACTGGCGGCGACCTGGGCAATTTCTTAATGGCTGGGCTACCCAACGCAACTTATCTTGGTTTTTCCGGCACTCCAATCGACAAGACAGTCTATGGAAGAGGGACATTCAAAACATTTGGCTGCGAGGATGACAAGGGATATTTGCATAAGTATTCGATCGTTGAGAGCATCGAAGACCGCACAACACTGCCGCTATTCTACAACCTAGCCCCCAACGAGATGCTAGCGAATACGGAATTAATGGAGAAGGAGTTCTGGTCTCTGGCCGAGACGGAGGGGGTGGCAGACATTGCGGAATTGAACAAGATTCTCGATCGGGCTGTGAACCTGAAGAACTTCCTCAAAGGGAATGAGAGAGTCGATAAAATTGTAAAATATGTTGCTGGGCACTACAGAGAGAATGTTGAGCCATTGGGTTATAAAGCGCTTCTAGTGGCCGTGGACCGGCCCGCCTGCGCCATGTATAAGAAGGCTTTGGATAAGTACTTGCCGCAGGAATACTCGGAGGTTGTCTACTCAGGCGATCACAACGATCCACCTCTGCTCAAGCAATTTCATATTGAAGAGAAGAAGGAGAAACAGATCCGCAAGGACTTCATCAGATTCGGTCAATTCCCCAAAATTCTCATTGTCACCCAGAAGTTGCTTACTGGGTTCGATGCACCTATCCTCTACGCTATGTATCTTGATAAGCCGATGCGGGATCACACACTTCTTCAAGCGATTGCCCGAGTGAACAGACCGTATGAGAACGAAGCCGAAGAGATGGTCAAGCCACACGGCTTTGTGCTTGATTTCGTGGGTATCTTCGACAAGCTTGAAAAAGCGCTGGCCTTCGACAGCGATGATGTTGATGCGATCATAAAGGACCTCAAACTACTCAAAGAAACTTTCATGAACAAGATGAAGCGGAAGTCGCCGGAGTATCTCGGCTTGATCAAACGGAACTTTGATGACCGAGACGTTGACGACCTTATCGAGTATTTCCGTAATAAAGAGCGGAGAAAGGAATTTTTCAAAGAGTACAAAGAAATCGAGATGCTCTACGAAATCATCTCGCCTGATGCCTTCTTGAGACCGTTCATCGACGATTATACCACTCTGTCAGCGATCTACGATGTGGTACGCAAGGCATACACGAAGAAGGTGTATGTGGACCGAGCGTTCCAGAAGAAAACCAATGAGCTGGTGCAACAACATATTGGAACTGACTCAATTGAATATATTACTGAATTTGTGGAAATAAATGCTGAAACCGTCGAGTTGATAAAGAAGAAGAAAAGTGGTAAGGGCACAAAGGTTATCAACCTAATAAAGAGCATCGAGAAAACGGCAGATGAGAATAGCGACGATCCCTTCCTCATAGCCATGGCTGATAGGGCCAAAGCCGTACAGGAAAGCTACGAAAACCGCCAGATGAGCACACAGGATGCCCTTAATGAACTACTGGCTGAGATCGAGAGGAATGAAAAACGAAAGAAGGATCAAGCGGAAAAAGGCTTTGATGACCTGACCTTTTTTGTCTATCGAAACCTGCTCGATGCTGGAGTGGGAGAGGCGGAAGAGGTATCCAGGAATGTAAATGCTGCGTTTACTAGGCGTCCTAACTGGCAGAAAAGTGAGGCTGAGCTGCGCGAGCTGCGCAAAGAGGTCACTTTCGCGATCTATGCCAAGATGGAGGATCTCGATCCGGTTGTACGGATTGTTGACAACCTCTTCTCACTTCTGGCAAAGGCTTATACGATTAAATGAATAAAGAAGTCAGAAGAAAGGATCAATTCAAAGAACGTGTCCAGGGCTGGGCAGACCGGCTTGAAGCCCGGGTGACTTCCATTACGGTGCGGCCCATGAAAACCAAGTGGGCATCGTACTCGACAACCGGATGGTTGACCTTTGATGTATTTTTGCTTGAATTGCAGGAAGAGCTTCAAGACTATGTGATCGTCCATGAACTTCTCCATTCGCGCGTGCCAAACCACGGGAAGCTCTGGAAGACCCTTATGCAAGCTCACCTGGGCGATTATGAGAAATTAGAGGAAAAGATGAAGCGATTGCAGCTAAATCTTCAGTAAAGCCTGAAATATCAAAAGAAGATTGAGGCAAGTTTACATAACATTTCTTATGCGAAATGCTATCTAATCCCTTCATTCTAAAGAATTACCGCAATCCAGTATTTTGGATATTTTTATCCCGTTATATATTTCAAATAACGGGATGAATACATAGGAAATCTTAGAAAAAGGTATGGCAGAAGGTTGATAAGTAAAATTCATATGTTCAAATGGGAAATTGGAAATAATATTAATATTTTCTCTTGCCCGAATATGGAAGATCTCTTTTATTGATTTCCCAGACTTTTGGCTTCAGGCTTTCGATTTCAGCCTGTGAGAAGTATCCCCATTCTTCTTCAAATCCCTGGACGTATCCAAACCAGATTGTATCGGGAATCGAATCCCCGTTTGCCATGACGCTTATCTGTTCTCCTGTTTTCTCGGTAGCGAACCAATACCATCCGTTCCAAGACTCCCACGCCCGTAAGACTTTTTTTCCGTCGATGTAAAGATCATCTTGCTTTGCCTTGAATATTGGCATTAATATCAAGTCTTCAATAAAGCTAATTTATAAGGAAATGTTCTTTTATTTTTCCAAATCTCGCGATATTAGTTTAAAAGGCCTAATTAAATCAACCTTATATCTTTCTGATAACCAGACGTTGAAGAATAGGAATAAATCTCAAAAAATTCTCTTGATAGTTTTTATTAGCAAATAACTTTGCTCGGTTCCTATTGAATAATTTAGAGAAAGAGTAAGGCTCATTGTGTAAACGACCATGCTCAGTCCTACAAACTTTTGACTCCTAATTTAACCTGTGCTATATATTTAATTCTGGCAAATAGGGGGGGGAGCATAATTTCCGATTTAATTGACCTGCCCCCCTTGATATCGGCATAGGACGTGGCTGAATACAGATATTTAGCTTACTTTTTATTTTAAATTAAAGAAAAAATTTGCGCCTAGTCTTAAAAAGCGAGTGCATGATTGAGCTGGTTGACCTAATTTGTCTTTTCTATCATGAAGCAAGGAATGTCCGACATCCCATAAAGGCAGGAAAACTTTCAAATAATTCCAAATATAATAAACTGACTCACCTGTCAAAAAATAGAAATCAAGCATGGAAGGATATGAGCAGGATTCGAGAGAAATCGTTACAACTACATACAGCTATTGAAATTAAAGATGCATTCCAAAATGAGTTTGATTTAAGTATTGAAGATCTCTTACAACTCTACAGAAAACCTTGTTGGAAGCATTCATTATATGGTGGAAACAAGTGGGCTCCTATCTGCATGAAGCTCCTTAAGCTAACAAGTATTTTTGACTCTATCGATGAAAAACAAAGGTGCTTCTCAATAAATGAGATTAAAGCAATGGAACATAACACAGGAAGGGTGTCAATAAAGCTTGAGGACCTTAAGAATTCACTTTTATAAAACAGGAAATCACCCCTAAATTCATCCATTAAGGTCATTGACCTTTCCCCATGTCAAATGTAATATCAAAAAAAGTATTTTTATTGATGAAGGGAAAAACCATCAATGACTCACTGTGATTTAAATAAAGCTCAATAGATAATAACAGGATAAAAAAAATGAAAAGATTAATTTGCCAAAACAAAATATTCACCCGACATGATTATGCATCTGAAAATGAATTTGAAAAATTGATAATCCAATACTCCAAAGAAATATTCGGCATAAATTCTGTCTACATTGATATCAAGAAAAAAATAGGTGTTGATAATATCTTAACAATTCCAGACGGTTATTTAATCGATTTCTCTTTTGAGTCTGATCCACGGCTTTACATTATTGAGAACGAACTTGCTAAACATGATCCATACAAACATATCGGTCAACAGCTTTTAAAATTTGCAATTTCTTACAAAGCAAGTGGGAGAGATATCAAGAAGTTCTTGCTCAGCAATATTTTTAAAGATGAATCACAGGTTAAAATTGTAAAAAAAGGTTTAAAAATAGCTGGATACAGAAATAGTGATGAAATGCTTGATGACTTAATATTCGAGAAATCCGTGGCCTCGATTGTTTTAATTGATGAAGTAACACCAGAATTAGAAAAAGTATTGAATCAGCTGGCAATGAACACCGATATTATCGAATTTCAAACCTATGAATGCGGCAACGAAACAATTCATAAATTCACCCCGTTCCAGCAGGAAATTCGAAGTTTACCAGAATTGAAGGGCAAAACAATAAAACCAGAAGAATTGGACACAATTGTTGTTCCAGCTAATGAAGATGGATTTAATGAAGTATTTCTTGGTGAAAATTGCTGGTATCAAATTAAGATAACGAGTTCTATGATTGAGAGGATAAAGTATATTGCTGGATATCAGACAGCGCCAATTTCAGCTATAACATATTATGCAGAAGTGAAAAAAATCGAAAAGTACAAAGACACAAATAAATTTATTGTTTATTTTAAAGATAAAGCAAAAAGAATTGGCCCCATTAAGCTTCCAAAAGGATCTATGGGTCTTGTTCCGCAATCGTTCAGATACACGAGTTTTAAAAAGCTAATAAAGGCCAAGACTTTAGGAGAGGTTTTTTAATTCTCATATAAGGAAAATTTCCTAAAATCCCAGGTGCTGAAATTGATTCCTTTAATTCCGTTTTAAACGAATTGCAGAAAAAATATTTGCATAGAATTCAAGAGATGATATTTTCTTGGAAAATTTAAAACGAATTTTTGAACTTTTTATACTAAATAAAATAAGTATTTTTGTTTAGGAGGGAGATAATGAAAATTTCTGAGCTGATTGACAGTATAAGGAAGCGCGATTTAGTTTTGCCTGAGTTTCAGCGGGAGTTTGTTTGGTCCAAAGATCAAGCTAAGCAGTTGATGGTTTCCTTGGTTAAAGGATATCCCGTTGGTAGCCTTCTTTTTTGGAAGACAGATAAGCCTCCAGAACTGAAAAACATTGCTAAACTACCAGATAAATTTGGAATTCTACAAGTAATTTTGGATGGACAACAGCGTCTTACTACTTTATACATGTTAATTACAGGCGAAATCCCACCATATTATAAAAATGTCGACATTCATACAGATCCTCGAGAACTGTATTACAATCTTGATTCAGGCGACTTCCAATATTATTTACCATCAAAAATGAGAGGAAATCCATTATGGTGGCGTACAGTAGATTGCTTCACGAAAAAAGACAAAATAAACATATTCGAAATAGCTAAAAAGATTGCCAAGGATGAGCAAGGAGCGTTTGATTTAGCTCAAAGATATTCTGATAACCTAAATAAGTTAGTTCTTATTGTGAATATTGATTTTCCTGAGCAGTTAGTCCCTTATTATGCAAAGCTATTTGATGCAATAGATATTTTTGACAGAGTAAATAGGCAAGGCACAAAATTAACTGATGCAGAATTAGCCCTTACTCACGTTACGGGAAAATGGTCAGATGCACGAAGATTAATGAAAAATAAAATTGAAGAACTTGCTAATAGAAATTTTCAGTTTGATTTAACTTTTATGATTCGATGTTTAACAGGAGTAGTGACCAAGCGTGCTCTTTTTCACACAATTCATGATAGAACTAGAGAAGAACTCGAGGAAGGATGGAACAATCTCAAAAAAATCCTAGATTACATCGGGGTAATTTTACCTGGTCAAGCTTTTGTTCATTCGGCATATGATTTAAATACAACAAATATACTTGTTCCTCTTGTAGTGTATCTATCGATAAATAAAGGTAAATTTCCTAATGAAAGATCATTAAAAAAAGCAATTCACTGGTTATATGCAGCTCACACTTGGGCTAGGTATACTGCTCAAACAGACCAACGGTTAGAACACGATATTTCTTTAATAATGCGGGAAGAGAAACCATGGGATGAATTATGCAACCAGATTATTGACCAACGAGGTCGTATTGAGGTAAAGGCGAATGATTTAGAAGGTCGAGGCGTTTTACATCCGCTGCACCGTATGACACTCATTCTGGCAAAAGCACATGGTGCATTAGATTGGTTTAATGGAGTCGCTCTTGGGTCGAAAGCAAATGATAAAGCATATTGTATACACAATCATCATATTTTTCCTGTATCTCTTCTTTATAAAAGCGCATATGATCCTGATAACCATTTACATAAAAAGATTATTAATGAAATTGCAAACCGTGCATTTTTAACAGCAGAATCAAATCTTAGTATTTCTAACAAACCGCCAGAAGAATACTTGCCAGAGATAGAAGAAAGATTTCCTGGTGCTCTCGTAAAACAATTTGTACCGATGGATCCATCATTGTGGAAATTGAATAGATTCCCCGATTTTCTTGAGAAACGACGTGCGTTAATTACCTGCAAACTTAATGAGTTCATGAAATCCCTAGTTGCTAAGCCAGAAGTTTCCTCTGAACGTCCTATCATCGATATAATTGCTTTAGGAGAGAGTGCGACTTTAGAATTTAAGAGCACATTGCAATGGGATGTCGTACGGAATTGTATTAACAAAGACCTCCGTCACTCTGTTATAAAGACAATCGCTGCTTTCTTAAACTCAAATGGTGGCATATTAATAATTGGTGTAGAAGATGATGGAAAAGTCAAAGGCTTAGAGAAAGATCTGAAAACTCTTAGAAATTCAAAAGACCGTTTTGAACAACTTCTCAATACTTTAATGAGCGACTATATCGGACCTGAATACTCTTCGTTCATCAGAATTCGATTTGAGAATATAGATGGCAACAAAATATGTGTTGTGAAAGCGGATAAAGCTCAGGAACCAGCGTTTTTGAAAGGTGCTCGTGGAAAAGAATTCCATATCAGAGTAGGGAATACTACACATATGCTTGATCCAGAAGAAACAGTTCGATATATTCAAATGAATTGGGAATAAAAGAATGAGAAATGAATATTTTATTCATCGACGAAAGGTAATTTATGAGAAGGAAAGAAACAACAATAAACAGGATTATTGAGCGTGTCAATGCAATATGCTTATCTTTTGATAGCTATATTGAAGAATTCAATAAAGCTAAATTATTCTCTGGGCCTTCTCCATATTTCCATATTAGAGCTCTTGATAAATTAAAGAGTTTAAAGTCTCCATCAGCTGCTGTTAATGATGAATTATTTTTAGAATACCTTTATGCAACTTTAACTGCATGGGGATTACATAGAATGGGCCCTCGCGGAGCAAAGTTAGTCGAATTTGATGTTTTCGTCAGAAGTCTTAAAAATCAAAAAGACAAAATTGAAATCTTAGAGAAGAGATCTTTACTAAGTCTTACCGACGCAGATTTATCTAGCACAATAGATATTCTCTGGGATGTGCTTGCAAATATAGAGGTAAGCGCAAGTAAAACCAAGTTGGTGGCTAACAGTAAAGCGCTTCATCACTTTCTCCCAGATTTAATTCCCCCAATAGATCGACAATACACATTGCGATTCTTTTATGATCACAAAACCATAAATGGGAGGGATGAGCAATTATTTCGTGAGATATATCCCCAGTTTCATAAGATTGGACTAAAATGCAAAAATCAAATCAAACCATATTTAGGATATGGGTTTCATACTAGCGATACTAAAGTCATAGATAATGCTATAGTTGGATTCGTTTTGAAAAAACTAAAAAAAGTGGCTGATATGCATAATCGTGGGAATAGAAAATTAAGTGGTCCAATAAAAAAGATGATTCATTATGGGCATCAGGATAAAACACTTTCTGTTAATGATGAAGAAATAATGCCCATACAAAAACTAAAGGTATTTAAAAGAGAGAAAATGAGTCAAGCTGATGAAATTAGAGATTTTGTGCAGAGGGACTATATTGAACCTGCACGAAGAGAAGGAAAAAGCCAGATTACCATACGAGCTGGAGATGTTGATAGGAAAATGAGATTAGGTCGGGTGCCAAATGTGAATCAAGTGTTAGGTGGAATGATAATTGAGAGATTGTGTGGAGTTCGACTTTTAAGTAAGGAAGGCACACATCAAAGTACAACCATGACCTACACTTATGAGATCTTACCTGAAACATAAAAATGCTTTTTGGGTTTAGCCTGTAAATTAAAAAAAATCAGCAGAAGGAGGTTACTATGGAATCTCAAATATGGAGAGTGCAAACTGAAAAAATTGGGTCTTTAGAAGCATTTAGTTCTGAAAGAGATATGGAATCTTTTCTTATGAATAACCCTGCAATTGTGGGCTGTTGGGATCCTGATTCAGATATTCCTTTGCCTGCGCTTATGCGCTCTCAGATATGTATTAAATCAGAGCAGGGCGATATTGGGCGCATGGATTTAGTTGGACTTGGTGTAGTTGATAATACATATGAGCTCCGAATATTTGAGCTAAAAGTGCTAGATATCGATGAGGCGGCAGTGGAGCAGTTAAAGTGGTATTTAGAAAATTGGAAGAAAAATAAAGATGTCAAAGAAGAAACCAAACACTGGATTTTAGCGCTTAAATTAAATGAGATAGACGAAAATTTAGCTAATAAGCTCGTAGATAATCCAGTGGGAGTTTTGGTCGCACCGAAATTTCAACCTGAGGCAATTTCTAAGGCAGTCAAGCTTGAAATTCAAGGAATTCGGTTAGCCCGATTTAGATCTGAAGCAAAATCAGAATATTTCGTAATTGTAGAAAATCAAATAGGGAAAATAATTGGAAAAGCACAATGGAGTTGGAGTAATCTTGTTAAAGATAGTTTAATAGAGTCTTCTGACGAGTTTAGCATTTCTTATAAAGGAATTAAGCTTTTAGCAAAACCGGATCCAAAATATCTGGACTATTTTCATAAAAAATTGATTTTTAGCGATGAATCCATAAAAAAAATATTAGAAAGAGAAAAAGAGATAAGGGAAAAGGCTAATAAATATGATATGAAATGGCTCAATAAAGCATTAGAATCGTTAAAAAAGAATGAGAGTATCGTTATTTCTAACGCAACAGGTTTATGTTATTTAGCCTTTGGAGGGCCAACTGGGAGCTATTGGTCACCAACTGGTTGGTGGATTCATGAAAAAACGGAAAAGTCTTTATATAAGCTAGTTGATGAGTCATTTAAAGAATGAATTAGATATAAAATCAAGACTTTTTTTAAGGGGTAATAAATAGATAAAGGGTAAAAATACAATTGTGAACATATAATTCTAAAGGAGGATTCAATGGAACATCCATTGCATGAAGCTATAGGGGATATTTTTACCGCAGATCTGCTCCCTGGATATGAGATCTTAAAAGATCCTGCCTGTGCTAATGATGGACAAAATATCCCATTATTCTGTTCTGAGAAAAAATCAAATCAAACTGAATATTGCGATGTAGATTTATTGATTGTTAAGTCAAATAAGATAAGAGTCATTATTGAAATTGAAGAAGCAAATATAAAACCAACCCAAATATGTGGGAAATTTCTCACTTCAGCTTTGTCATCTTGTTATATTGGCAAATATAATGACAATAATCCCGTGAATATGGATGATGCAGTATTATTTATTCAGATATTAGACACTTCAAATCTCGAAGAAGGAACCCATAAAATAGAACAATGGAGAAATATTGAGGAGTCTATAACACAAATAATCCCAGTTGGGGATAGTAAAATTAGAAAATATAGCCTATTTTATGGCGAGGCGACGGAATTTAGTGTTAATGGAGAAAAAAAGGAAGAATTTATTAAGTGCATTCGAGAGTTTTTAAGCTCGCAGCATATTTTATAAGGGAGGAAAAATGGACACACTAATAAAAAATTATCTATTAAATATTGAACTGGGGAAGCGTCAAGAGTATAAAAACATGGGAATTATTCCCTTAAGCACATCTATCAATCATGAGCCTGAATACATCACTTTAAAAGAAGCGTTGGATAAAAATCAGCTGACAGTTAAAGAAGTAAGCCACGGTGGCTCTGTGCCTGAATTGAAGGTTATTAATAATGCAGAAATAGCCATTCTTCTTCTTGATGGGGAAGAGCTTGTTGGTGCAAAACAAAACAGGGTGCTGAATACAACTATTTTATTAAAGAAAAAGTCAGAAACTATAATTCCCGTTAGCTGTACAGAAGCCGGGAGATGGTCATATGTTTCAGAGGAGTTCACTGATTCTGGGACAGTTATGTCTCCCCATATCCGGATGTTGAAGGCTCGTTCTGTTTCTGCATCATTGCATGAGTCTCGAGAATACAAGTCAGATCAAGGGGCTGTCTGGAATGCTATTGGTGAAATGTCGGAAGAAGCAGGGGTTAGTTCTTCTACTGGAGCCATGAAGGATGTTTTTGAGTCAAGGCTAAAGGAATTAGATGAATATCTGAAAGCTTTTAAATGTGGGCCTGATCAAAAAGGGATGCTTGTTTTATTCGATGGAGCGGTTGTGGGATTGGACATTGTATCGCGTGAAGCAGCTTATAAGGAACTTCATGCGAAATTGGTAAAAAGCTATGCTATGGAAGCTATTCTTCAGAAAAAAGAAAATGCGGCAAAATCAAAGAATGACAAGGCTAAAGCATTTATTAAAGAAGCATCATCTTGTAACGAGAAAAAGTATGAATCAGTAGGCAGTGGATGGGATTATCGATACGAAGGGAAGAAAGTTGTAGGATCTGCTCTTTTATATCAAAAGAAGGTTATTCACATGGCATTTTTTAGAATTACTGAGGGTGAAAAAGTTGGGTCAATGGCAGGATATAGCAGGAGAAGGGGCTTTAGGACTGACTAGAGGGCGTGTGATGCACATATAAGTACATGATTTATAACTGCAAGTAATAAAAAATGCTATTTTTTGATAAATTTATAACCTGTGGTTATAATTCTGGACAATTCTCTAAAATATCACACTTAAATTCATCCCAAACGACTATTGAGATTTATAGATGGCCATGTCAAATGTATAAAAGTAAAATTAGATGGGCCGCATTTCATTCTGTGCGCAATCAGGAGTAATAAATGATGGTGGGAAATTGTAAATCATCAAAAAAAGCTATTAATTCATTAATTATTGTATTGCTGTGGATACTATTTTCAAATGCTCAGTCCCAGGAGAACTGGCGAACATGCGTCATAGTTATTGATGGGGATACAATTGTATTAGACGGAAATGAGATAGTCAGACTCATAGGGATTGATACTCCTGAGACCAAGGACCCCAGGAAGCCCGTTCAATATTATGGGCGAGAAGCCTATGAGTTTACGAAGAGATTAGTTGAAGGCAAAAAAGTAAGGTTAGCTTACGATTTGGATAAAAAGGACAAATACGGAAGAACGCTTGCCTATGTGTATTTAGAAGATGGCACATTTCTTAATGCTGAAGTAATCAAGCAAGGATACGGATTTGCATACAGATATTTCCTTTTTAAGTATTTTGATGAGTTTAAACAGTATGAAAGAGAAGCTCGAGAGAATGAAATTGGACTTTGGTCGGATGGAGGAGGGGAGAAGTCCCAGACCGCACAGAAGAATGAGAGTAATATTGTTTATATAACAAGAACCGGAAAGAAATATCATAAAGAAGGATGTAGCTATCTAAGAGGTAGCAAAATCCACATATCTTTAGAAGAAGCATGCAAAAGAAGGTATGCACCATGTTCCAGGTGTGATCCTCCAGAGTGCAAAATGAGCATACGCGATTGATCGCCTCAAAAGCAAGATGGTTAAAAAGCACATTCAATTAATGAAGATCAAACAAAGGAGATTGAAGGTCGTTGCGTACTAAAACATCAAAAAAAATGCCCACGGCTAAAAAGGAATTACCCAGGACCGTTGAAGAAGCTGTTGATAGGCTTCTATCATTAATATCTGAAGAAGATAAGCAGTCACTTAAGAATACGCCTGAAAAGGATTTAATAATGTTCCATTTTGGCTTAGGAGAGTATATAAGGAATGAGTTTGGCTTTTGGCAGGGGAATTCTGAATTACTCAAGTCACGTGAAAAAGAAAGTAATTTTGTGCACCCGGATGATTCCTCTTCAATTATAATTGAGGCACTATGGAAGAAGTTATGTAGTTCATAAATAATTTATAACTCTAGCTTATAAAATGAATTTATTTTGTTAAACTTATAAATTCCAATTATAATTATACGCCTTAGCCTTCTTATTGATCTGCCGCCCTCCAATGTACCACCTGCGAAGTTAAATTTTTAACCTCTAAAGTCTCTGGGGCCGGTGGTTTATAGTTTGTTTTGTAAATTAATATTTAAACCAAAAAATTAACTACAATTTATCATACATTTATATGATGATCTCGCCTTTTTCAAAAAGCTCCCATTCATTTTTTGAAATTTTTTTACATATAGCAGGTTTTTTAATTTGCCAAGCTTTTAATCCTTTGCTTATTACTGTAAAACTGGAAGTTACAGAATTAGGTTTCACATTGAAATTAGGGAACACAAAATGTTCATCAGGAATTTTTCCTTTTATTAAGAATAGGGCGCCTCTTTTCTCTGCACTATATATCAGAATATTATTCTTTTTTTCTGCATTTACTGAAAAAGCTTTACGCCGCTCAATAAATTCCTTTTGTGTAAATAGGTCGCTTAGCAAGCTCTCGTTATATAATACTACTTCTAATAAAACACGCTCTTTTTTATTTTCGATTTCTTTTACTTTTATACTTAATCCTTCATTTTCTAAATGAGACTCTTCTTTTTTCACCTTAATCTTAGTAGCTTCTCTTTTATATTTTTTAATAAATTCATCAAATTTATCTTTTAAAAATTTTGAAAAATCGCCGCTTATTCTTAATTTCTTGAGTAAAGAAAAAAATAGTTTTTCGACATCTTCTTCTTCTAAAACTACTCTTTGTGTTTCCTGTTTTATCATTTCTCTTTTTAGCGAATTTATTTCTTTGTTTATTGAATCGATTTCTTTTTTTGTATTTTCAACAGTTTTAAGATGATAATCTAAGGATGTTCTCCCTCCGATTTCTCCTGTTTCGGTAAGACGCCATTCTCGTTCCATAGAAGTTTTTTCGACTTTTGCTGGAGATATTAACTGCCAATTTTTTGAGCCTTGAAATTCAGATAACCGAAAGTTGAAAGCAGAAGAAACATAACGGACCTCTATGTCAATATTAAAATCTGGAAGAGCAAGATATTCACCAGCATTCTCCACGATAAGGAATGAACCGCCTGGATGCTCCTGAAATATATATTCTGCTCCTTTTGTTGCCATATATCCTTTCTCAGCTAATTCACCTTTAGGAATAGCTCTCTTTGCAAATCGGGTGCTAATAAATGCATCCTGTTTCTTTTTATTTTTAGAAATCAATACTCTGTTGTATTCCTCAATTAGCAATATTTTTGTATTAGTTGGGCGTGCTATTCTCATAGAATCTATTTCGCCTCTAATTTTTTCTTCAACAGATTTCTTTAGTTCTTGTTCTATGCCTTTTTTGAGGTTATCGATGTTTAAATTAGTAAGTGATCTTTCTCTAGTTTTTTCTAATTCTTTATATAAATCATTTATTGATCTCTCATGCTTATATAATGTTTCATTAAATCTTGGATAATATTGAGTAGTTTTTTCTGTTGGTCGTTCATTCGAGGAAATATCGGTAAATTCCCCTTTTTTCTTCTTTGTGCGGAAGTGATTCAAATAAACAATAACGAGAATAAATATAATGTTTAAAAAAAGTACAAGACCTATTAGAATATAAAAGATCGGTTTCAAATAGCCCATAATTAAAAGTTCTTTATTTAACTGGTTAGAAATAGATTCAATTTTGTTTTTTAATTTTATTATTACTTCATCTTTTTCTTCTTGTTCTTCAGCTATCTGGCTAGAAATAAACGCAATTTCATCTTTCAGTTCTGTTATTTCTTTGATCATTTCTTCTTGAGGTATAGTTAAAGTTCTTTGCTGGTCTTTTTGCTTTGGATCGATAGTTTCTTTATTTATGTCTTTTTCAGCTTTTGCTGGTTTTCTAGCAGAAGTGCGTTTTTGTACTGTTTTTTCAGCTATCTGTTCTACCTTTTTTGGCATTTCTCTAGAGGGAGAAATATTATAACTTTGAAGTCTATTTTCTTCTGTTAGCATATTGTAAGCAAATACAATCAAAACGATAATGGATACTAATATGAATATAAAAAGCGGGATTCTTGTTAGCCTAATTTTCATTTAAAATACGTATCAATAACTGCTTTAACTTCTTCTATGAAGAAAGGCTGAAAGAGTTCACCATCAATTTGATCTTTGTCTAAAGATGCTAAACGATCCTCTAGATAATTGCGAATATTTGTCGGGTCATAGTTATTTAATTTTTTGGTTTGTACTTTTTCAGACTGCTGATTATATATCTTAATATAAGTCTCAAGTTCAGGAAAATTCTCAGGTATTGCCACTTCTGCTGTATTTTTGAGAAATTCTGTTTCGGTTTCCATGTCTCTCCACCAATCCATATCGGCTTCCTTATATGTGTATCCGCTTTCTCCTATAATTTTTATTGGGGAGGACTTAGAAAGGTCAACTCTTTCTTTGCTAAGCAATCCTCTAGCTACTTCTTCTTTTGGGTGTTTAGCTGAATAAATATTAATTCTCTTTTTAGCCTCTAGGTTGTCAAATTGCATGCTTGTATAAATTATTTCTTTCATTATTTTGAATACTGCGCCTTGTGTGCCAACTGAATTGAGTAATTTAGAACCGTTGCCAGCAAGAAAAATATTACAGCCTTGTATATCCTCCTTGAGAATCTCAATAATATAACGAAGAATGATCCCTACATAATAAAAGAGAGATCCATATGCGAAAAGTATAAGACTTCTAATCTTTAGGATTTCTTTAGTCTGGCTTTCAAGTGTGATTTTCCCTAGCATTGCCTTGCCATTAGTTTTTAAAATTGTATTAATGGCAGAAGGGATTAAGCTTTGGGATAGCGAATGTTTCTTAATTTCATCAAACTCCTTTTCATACGTAATTAAGAAGTTTTTAGGGATTAAATTAATAATACTTTTCCAACATTTCTCAGAGGTAATGGTAAGATCTGATAATACTCCACCTGCTAAAAGAATAGAGGCTTGAGCCAATAATTTAATTCCGCTTCCTTTTCTTTTCCATACTCCTATATCTGTTGTCCCTCCTCCTATATCTATAATGCACGCAGGTAATTGTTTTCCTATTATCATCTTGTCTCCGTCCACTCTTTTTCTTAGATATTTACAAACTGCAATGCTCTCAGTTTCAAAATTTTTTTCAGATTCAAAATTAATACTGAAACCTCCGTCTTTAAGTATAGGAATTACATTCTGCTCCCAGTTGTTTTTAAGTTCATCTTGCCAGCCTATCAGGAAGGCCGAGGGAAATGAGGAGTAAAAGGTGAGGCTTTTTGCGCCATTGGATCGAGCTTCAGCTGCAATTAAAAGGAGAAGATGTTGAAGAAATGTAACAATGAGCCTTCTTTCTTTCTCGTCTGTGGTCCACTTTAAGCCAGGTTTTATCATTGGATCTGCTACTAATATTACTGGCCACCCTGGATTGGAATCTAAATGCAAAATGATACCATCTATAATAGGGCTAGGCATAGCGCTGGCAGTTGGAGATAAAAGTCTGAAAATACTTGTAAGACTTTCGCCTTCCCAGAAAGGCATAAACCTTCTACTTAAGAATTCTTTGGGATCGGAAGGAGTCTTTGATAGTTTTACAGTTCTATCCTTAAATTGAAGAAGTGATGGAATTCCATCTAAACCTTGCTTATAACATACTGTGGTATTAGAAGTTCCAAAATCTACTGCTACATGCCACTTTAATTCACTTAAAACTCGTGGCTTAGATAGCTTAGGCATAATAAGACCAGTCGCTTTTCCCTTATATTTACATTCAATGCCTTCAATCCAATGGCTGAAACACCATATTCTGTGAAGTTCCCTATCTTCTCCTTTATCGCTTCCCTCTATATATGTAACTGGTTCAAAAGTAATATTGGCTTCTTCAGATTTTTCAGCTATTAAATAATACCATTTCCAATCTGGCGCAACGAAATCGGGCCAAATTGAGATTACAGGTGGTTTATCTTTGATATCTTCTATAATATCTCCTTTTCTATAAAGTTTGCTAATTATTGCATTTGACATTCTTCTTTTTGTATTCTCTTTTAAAGGTAAAGAGAGAATCGCAAGCATTCCTTCTTGTGTTGTTTCCCAATGAAAAAATTCTTCAATCTCTTTTCCTGAGAAATACTTGAGTATATCCTTTTTTAAAGGCGGAACCAATCCGCTGTCATGTGAACCAAAAGTTTCTTCTTCATTAAGGGGTATCTTTATTACTTTTTCAGTAAAAAAATCCAATTTTGGAACTACAAATTCACAAGGAATCGCTCTTTTTTGTAAAATATCTCTTATTTTATTTCTATCTTTTTGTTTAGGGACATCTTTAACATTTTTCACTTGAATTGAATCGTATACTATTTTGTTTTCGTTTTTCCATCCGTCTTCCCATATTAAAATTATGTTCTTGTCAGATCTTTTTGAGCTATGGATAAAGAAGTCGCTCTTCCCTCCTGCTTTTACATTTGCATACTTTAAAATAATAGAATAAGGCGTAGTAATATCTTGGGAAATAGGTAACATTGGAATATCTTTGACTTTAGAAGGTTCAGTTTTTTCATTTATATATCGAAGCCAGTCAGCAAACAAACTTATTGTAATTTCATCATCGATTGACGCTTTAATCTTTTCTATCCACTGTCTAAGGATTCCGAGGTTCTTAGACATGCCATGATTGTGGAAGTATTTTGCCGGATCGGATAAAAGACCCTTTTCTTGCCAGGATATAGAACTTGGAAGATTATATTTTGGAGCAGTGAAGAAAAGACTTTTAGGAGAAGTGCCCCCAAGGAGAAGACCGTCTATATAAATTAAATAGACTTTATTCCACGCGGCATCGGGTTTAAGATAGTGGAGAACACGCAAAAAACCGTATCTTGATTCTTCCTCAATATCAACAGATTTAAGTTGTATATCAAAATTCCACTCATTTTTAAAACAAAAAATTCCTAAAAATCCTCTCCATTCATTTGTAACTTCATGATTTAGTGGATGCTTCTTTCTAGTCAACGCTTCTGCGAAGAGCAAAGGTCTTGCCCAAACTGTGGGAATTGCTGTGAGCACATCTTTGGTAGCCTTTACATCTATATCAAATTCTTCGGGGAGTTGAGTAAGTAAATTTGAATTCTCCTCCCATTCTCCACTTCTTTTGAGTCCAGCGATTAAGTTTCCCTTGCCTTTTGGCAAATATGGAATTATTGGCATCTTATTCCTCCTCTAGTTCAAGAGCATAATTATACTGGCAAAATCTCTTTACTGCGTCATAAAGTAAAGAGACAAATCTGCCGCTTGTACTTCCGCTTTCAGTTATATATATCTCACACATATTTTTCCAAAGGTCGTCATAGCCATATTTAACTGGATTATATCCACCTATTTCTTTGCTTAGCATATTTTTAAAATCAAAATCTTTTACTTCAACTTCGTTTAACAAGAAATGCCCTTTTTCTAGCTTGAATAATTTAGATAAAACTGCTTTATTTAGCAATTTCAAATCCCGATCGGTGGAGAAGTTGATTTCACATATCCATTCCAAAAAAGACATAAGATAATTTTTTAGTTCATCTAGTTCTGTTTGAACTTTGGATAATTTAAGTTCGCCGCGTTTGAAATTGTCGACATCCCAGGGAATGAGCTCTCTTGATTTTTCAAATTGTTCACTTCTTATTAAGGGAAGATAAAAAGAAATATAAGCGATTGCAAAAGAAGCGAAAAATAGCAATTCATTTCTTTTATTCTTGAACTCTAAAAACGGAATATCTCCCCAGTTTACAGTGCTCATTTTCTCATAATTTTCTTCTCTTCCGGAATAATATTGAAAAAGTCTTTTCCGATCTGCTCCTTTCTCTGTGTTATAGAAATGTAATGATGAAAGAGCGGCTAATAGTTCAATATAATGTGTAGCATTCATCTGATGTTTACCACCTCTTCCAAACTTCCTTCCTTTAGCATCTAGAGTCTGGTCACCCATTAGATATATAGAATCAAATGGGGAAGCATCTTTCCAGAGAAATGAGTAATGTGATAATGCTGTTTGAGAATTCAGTAGAAAATGCGCCGGACGGGCACATATTTCCTCTTTTTCTTCGACATCAGGAGGGATGTTAAAAGAAAAATATGGAAGTAATAAAGCCCCTCCTTGTTTAAATCTATCTTTATTTGCCCAATTTTCACTTTCTGAAACTTTTCTAAAAATTTCAGCTATTGTAGGAAAGCCTGAAGCACCTGTAGCACCAAAAATGGAACTAAATAAAAAAAGTTTTGCATCATTATTTCCCCCAAGAGTATTTTTAATATCTTGAATTAGACCAAGCCAAGGTTCGGTTTTTACTTGCTCTTTAATATAAGCCATAACTGGAGCACCGACAGATGCCCGCCCCTTAAAACCTTGGTCCCATTCCATATTCAGCTCATCTTCAGTGTAAAGTAAATTACATAAATCTTGAGATTCTTTAGGAAGGCTGTAGTAATTGAAATATTTGCATAAGGATTTATCCTCTTTCACAGGTGTCCAAGTATATAGGGGTTTATTATTTTCGTCATAGGAGTAAGTTATATTAGTTTTAAACAGTTGAGTGCTATCTTTAAATTTTAAGCTTTCTTTACAAGTTTTATATTGGTCTATAAGAATTTTTGCTCTATCAATGTTCGCATGTGCTTCATCAGGGTCAACGAAAAGAATATAGAGCGTAGGCGGTCCAAATCCCATTGCACAGAGGTGAACTAAAGATTCAAGGCATCTTGCCCCTGTTCCTCCTATTGCTATGCAATAATAACTCATGTTTATCTCCTCTTTATTTTTGAAATGCACTTAATATCATATGTCTGTATTTTGGAGCATATTTAACTTTTGGCGGAGAGTAAAAGATAGAAGCGATCCAGTAAAGAATAATCCCTATTATCGCACAGAATCCAGCAAATCCGACTAATGATATAATTACCGAATAGTTTTTTTTTGCAATCATCACGAGTCCGACAACTATTCCAAATGAGAATTGTAAAACAAAGAGTATAATCATTCCTCGAAGCCAAGGCTTTCTTAAATTAAAAGGCTTCTTGAAGTTATCTATCCGGGGAAACTTGTATAATACATGTGTATATAGAAAATATGTAATCAGTGCGATTGCAAGAGTAATGCTAAACATGTTAGTGATGTAAAAAGCCCATTTTGCTAACTCAACACCTTCTGGAGAAAAACGCTCCCCAACCAATTCTCCGAATCCTGTAGAATTGATTAATATATGGGAGAGAGTTCCAAGTAAAAGAGGTAAAAAAATAAATTTAAAAATAAATGAAATAATCTTCATAATTACCTTCCTCTTATTGCTGTATAAAAGCAGAACAATGGCTTCTTTCGGTTCATTTTCCCTGCCATTACGCCATCCACAAAATCTTTTAAAAATAAGGTTTTATGGAAATCCTTGAGGGAAGTGTCTGATTGATTTGACCATTCATCTACCCATTTCGGAGCACAAAAGGTTCCATCTCCAGGGAAAATGAGTATTTTGTAAGCAGACCAACCGGGTTTTTTAACTTCATCGAAGGAAAATAAAAACTCCATTCTCTTTGGATTATTTGAACTAACCTCATAGCTGATAAGCCTATAGTGATTTGGTGAGACTTTTTCTCCAGTTTTTAACCAGGAACTGTATGCATTAGTAGTTATTCCTCGCTCACAAATATTAAAATTTGAAACTTCGGTTTTAAATTTTAAATCAAGGATCAATTTTAAAATTCCAAGGTGTGAAATTTCTTCACGTCGCCACCATAAGTAAACAACATCATTCTCTTGGGAGTGCATCCGAAGAGAATTTTTTTCTTTATTAGTAAGTTGAAATGGAATATCAAAATTATGAATTATTTTTTCTATGAATCTCGAAGAAAAGTCTAAAAGCCTAGTAGAAAATTTTTCATCTGGTAACCTATCAATTAAACTTTTAGAAAAATTGGAATCGGTTGAAAAAATGAAGCAATAAAATGGCCGCTCTCCATATTTACGTGAGGAATACCAACCCACTGTTGCATCTCCTTTTATTTCTGAATAAACATAACCATTAAATTCACTTCTAACGCCTAATAATTGAAAACGGTAGCCCTTATTTATTAATATCAAAATAGGCTTAATTAAATGAATGATGTCTTTTTTTGTAAGTGTAGAAGGGATAGCATCTGTGCTTACTAAAAGAGTTTTTGGAAGTTTTGAGTTGTCTCTGCCAGCAAAGCTCTCTAAAAGTTCAACAAGTTTAGTTTTCATTTGATTATAGAAGTCTAGTCTTTTAGCATCCTCGCTGCTTGCTATGGCCTCAGGTGTATCCATCGTTCCAAATTTAAAAAACTTTACATTAGTTTTAGTAGCAAGCAATAGTCGGAGAGTGCGCAAAAAATTGCAATATTTAGTTCTACCAATTGAGCCTATATTGTCACGAACAAATCCAGCGCAAGACATTGATCCATCAATATAAATTTCAATTCCTGGAACATAATTAGGCGCACTTTTAGTTTCTAATATGGTGGCAGGGAAATATTTATCTAGGATTTTTTTGACTTCATCAGAAGATGGTTTCTTTTCAATATTACAGCAGGTAAATATTAGTAAAAAAATGAGAATGCAAGTTTTGGCTTTCACAAGTTTGCCCCCAAACCTCTTTTATTAACATATTTAAAATAAAAAAGTCAACCCTAAATTTTCCTTGACATGCATCTCACATTTTTGACATCGCTTTTTTCCTATGCTATAAACTACATACAAGAAAGAAAAAATAAAGTCAGCTATAAATGTTAATATGCTTCAATAATCAAATAAAAAAACTTACGCTTTATATAGCATTCAATATCATCTGGGACAAACAAGAGAATAGATTTTGTGGCAAGATTGCGTTAAATTTTTTGTTTTATTAAACTCATTAACTATTTTATTTCAGAACGTTTAGATTTAATTCTTGGAATTCTTTGAAATTAGTGGAGATAAAACTAAAATTTAGATCGATAATATTAAGAAGGCCGGTTATCATTCATTCTGACATTCAATTATTAATGCTGAATTATATATTTCAACCGCTTTATTTATATTTTAAAAACGAACTTTAAAGCAATAGACACAAAGATAGATCAGCAAAATAATTATTGAATTTTTACTATAATAATTTAGTGAGGGAGATTTAAATGGAATCATCAAACAATAAATTAAAATCTAAATTTAGTAACCGCACAACTACTGAAATATCAATTAGATGGAAAAAATATGAAATTATGGGAAAGGTTTTTCTTGGTCTTTTTGGGATACTCGTTACTTTTTTTATTCAATATCAACAACTACGACTGTCTAAAGCAATTGAAAAAACCAACAAGGAATTTGAAAGTTCAAGACTAATAATTTCACAAGGGCAATTGGCAAGTACTCTTATTGAAAATATAATTATGGGAAATGAAAAGGAAAAGCAAATAGCACTGGCCATACTGGAAACCACATCAAAAAAAATGTTCCCCAGGATAATGGAGGCATTAGCGAGTGGTGCACTTGATAAGTCTATTCGTAAAAAAGCCATCCAAACTTTAGGACAAAAAGGGGATAGGGAAAGCGCGATTGTTCTAAAGAAAATTGTTGCCAGCAATGTTCCTAAAGAAGAGCGGGAAGCTGCCTTGGAAGCCCAAAAGCAAATAATGTTGCGTCTTATTAGCACTGGAAGGACATATTATGAAACAGGTCTTTACCAAAGCGCTGCAGAAGAGTTCAAGAATATTGAAAATCTCTTAACTGGCCTTGAATTAGATAAGGCTGAATTAGGATTAGCAAGGATTGCTTTTAGTCAGAAAGACTACAAATCAGCAGCCGAACATTATATTAAAGCTATAAAAAAGCTTCAGTTTTAAAAATTTCAATTTTTGAAAGGGAGGGTATTGTGTCTATTTTTAAGGAAAACTTGAGTTTAGTAAAAAAACTTTTAGTCCTTGCCTTTTGTTTCCTTCTTATGTTGCTCTCGGGATCATTATTTGCTATGCAAGAGAAAAAACAGATTGATTGTTTAACGCTAGAACAAATACTCAATCTTATTAAAAAAGAAGTTTATCAGAGCGAAATAATCAAGCAGGTGAAGAAATATGGCGTTAATTTTAAGCTGGATAGAAAAATTACTGCTCAATTAGTTCGGGTAGGTGCCAACGATTCATTGCTTGAAGCAATTGAAAAGAATTATTGCGTAGAACTGAAGATTATTTCACCCAGTCAAGATATTGAGTGTGGAGCTTCGGTTATAGTTGAAGGATGGAGCAATAATTTTTCTGGGAAATTTCTATGGGTGTTTGCTCATGTAAAATTTCTTAAAGACACATGGTGGCCACAGCCTGGTCCTTTAAGCATTGAGCCAGATGGAAGATGGTCTGGAATAGCCTTTTTAGGTGGTTCTCAGGATATTAGCTTTGATTTTGAGATTAAAGCAATGTGGGTCGGTTCTAGTGTTGATAGAATGTTAAGAAATTATTTAAGAAGAGGTGAAGAAACGAAAAATTACCCTGGCATGAGATTGCCTGAGGGTTCACCAAGTGCAATGGTGACTGTTAAAAAAGTTAGCCATTGAGATTCAATAATCTTATTTCAGAATATCCCGAATCTTTTTGGAAGTTATTATCTTTAACAATTTAATTACAGTTGAAGCGTCCCTGATTATATAAAATAAGGGATTTCTGCTCTTATGATGACCTTAAATAATGCGATCAGGTATTGG
>DRHQ01000089.1 GCA_011049545.1 Candidatus Aminicenantota bacterium
ACTGTCGACAGCAACTTTCTTTTGATAGCGGGAGTCTCAGCAGGAGTGGTAGGCATATTAACAAACGCTGTTTTCTTCTTTGGATTGCGCCTTGCTTCTTCCGCTTTAATGTTTTGGACAAGCCTGGCTCTATTGGAGGGCTTGTCTGGAACTATAACAACGGTTTTATTCACTCCCAATCCCATAATAACCATATTCGTTGCCGGGGCGGTTGCAGCAATGTTATGGGAAGGGTCAATAAAACCAAACCTTGGAAACTATTATTTCAGTAAATACGGTTACTGTACCATTGGCAAAAAGAAAGAAGATCTTTTGCTGAAGGCAATAAAGTGTTGCCCGAAGGAAAGCGTCTTCAGGACGCATGCCCTGATAGGCTATATCCGGGGGTTTCCTCAGATAGCTTCTTGGCACGCAAGCAAGTTAGTGGAGCATTTTGACGGGATGGTCCCTGCCTGGACAATGTGGTTCAATGCAGGGATAGCGGCAAAAGCAAACAAGAGATGGGAAGAGGCGGTGATGTATTTCGAGGAATCCTTGAAGTCTTTGCCGACATTCGATGCAGCAAAGAATGAATTTCAAAAGACCTTCCCGTTAGCGGCATTACCGAAAAGGAGAATAGAAGTGAAAAGAATAAGCGATGAAGGAGCTCTGGCCATAAAGCATTGCCATGAGCACGTGGTCAAGACCCAGGAAGCTGCTAAGCAGAGTATGGCGGAAATAATCCTATCGGAAAAGGTCAAGAAAAACATACCTTTTGAGTGGCCTTTTGATATGGCGAACATGATATTCATCATGCCGGAGCAGGTGGGAGACAGGGAACTGGGAGAAATCGGGTCGACAAAGGTTCCGATAGTGAAATAACTTAAAAAGGAGATGTGAAAAGTGGAAAAAGAAATTATTAAAAGGATGGATATAAAAGAATTTAGAGAACAAGGATTTTTATTTGAGGCAAATAGAAAATTTTTTCATCCTCTTGGTTTGGCATTAGAAATCATTATTAATGAGGAAGATAATTCTGAAATATTAGGTGGCGTATGGGATTATCGAGATGATCCAGAAGGAATGTTTTTTGGAATGAATAATTTAATAGATAGAGCAAAAAAGATTGATACTATAGAAGAGTTAAGAAAAAGCAAACTCCAAAATAGGGTTAATCATAAAGAATTTAAATGTAATAAAAATGGAATACAAGAATTTTAAAACAAAAAGGAGAATTGAAAAGATGTTAGAAAAATTACCAAGAATTAGAGAGCAGTTAAATTTAGACGAACCGATGATGAAAGTATTGCAGTATGCACTTGCCCCAAAGAAAAACCAGGCCAACGCCTTATTCAAACTTTCGCTCATGGTTCAGATAGAAACCTTGGAAGAGCTCAGAAAGTTGAATGAGAATTATTGTCGCAAAGACTGTTGCGATGAAGATAAGGCAAAAGAACCTGAAGAAAAAACTGACGAACCTGAAAAGTCAAAAGAAGATGAACCTGAAGAAAGCAAATTTAAAAAATTGCTCAAAGGCAGAGATAAAAAATAAATGAGTTTTAGCTTTGACCCCACAACCGACGTAGGCGTTTTAAGAGTTTTATTGGAAGATACCACTCAAACATCTTCTGTAAGCGCGGCATTCTCCAATGAATCGTTGGAAGCCTTACTTGATTTGAACGGAGATGATATTTGGTTCGCTGCTGCCGATGGAGCCAGGGCGCTTGCTGCCAAGTTCGCTAAAGAGGCAATCAGCGTCGGTTTGGGTAGGGAAGATATCAGGATAGACAAGAAAAAGAAGGCCGAATATTTTCTTGAGTTGGCCAAGTCCTTTTCTGCCAGGTCGGGCAGCGATGTTGTGGAATACGTGGATTCGTTCAATGTCATAGTGGATTCTGTCGGCAGGGACAGGTCGGAATATATCGGGAGATTCAACTAAACATATACTAAGGTATTAAAAAGAACTTTAAACCCGGTATAGCGCCTGTTTGGTGGCTTAAAATTGATATTTAAAGAGTATTATAAACCCTAATTATGACCATTCTGACAGCAGAAGAAATAACAGACCTCACATCTGACATAAGAGAGATTATAGAGGATGTGGAGTTGAGCACGACGATCAGTTATAAGTTGTCCGGCAGTACGGTTTCTGATTGGGACCCGACTGATGGGATAATTCCTGATATGTATACCACATCTTCCGTATCGGCTTTTAAGGGCAGTTATAATTTGAAGGATATGGAAGCGGCGCAGGGATTGATAGAATTGGGCGATACCAAGTTCATCATAATGACAAGCGATGTTTCCGGGATTTTGTCGGTGGATGATATGATAGTGGAATCTGCTTCGAGTATTCAAAGCGCAACCACTTATCAGATAAAAGAGACGAAATACGATCCATACAAATTGGTTTATTTTTTGCAGAGCAGGGCGATTTAATAGAAGTTTATGATAAAAGAATATCAAATACATAGAAAAGTAAAAGTCCGAAACGGTTATGAGGTTACAGCGACTTTGATTGATGGCAACAAGTCAAGAACTAAGCATTTCTTTTGTCCCGGTGATATTGAACCGACAAACGAAAGTCTTGATTCAAAATTGACTACCATGCTTGAACGATTTATTGAAAAGAATAATATAGAAAACAATGGCTAATTTTTTCGTAGACAATACAGTTTCTGGCGGTCTTGACGATGGCACCGATTGGGACACGAATGCCTTTAATACCGGCGGCAATCGTGGAACCAAGACCGCGCTTGAATCTGGTGGTTATACCCCAGGCGATAAGATATGGATACGCCGGACAACTGTTTATGACGAAGCTATTGCCGCACAAAATGCTGATATTGCACCCACCGATGACGGAACGGCGGCGGCACCCCTTGAATTTATCGGATGGCCGAGAGCGGCAATTCCAAATACTACGATTACCGAAGGTGACTGGACAAATGGAAGTACTATTGTTGATAATGTTGTTGGAATTACTCCAACAAGAGAATCACATCAAGCTCGCTATG
>DRHQ01000090.1 GCA_011049545.1 Candidatus Aminicenantota bacterium
CAGGTTTTAAAATAACCTACTCTATCGAATATGATCATCCAGCCATCCAGAGACAGGAGTTAAGTTTATCCCTGAATTTGGAAAATTTTATAAAGGAAGTTGCCCCTGCCCGGACTTTTGGTTTTTTGAAGGATGTTCCTGCTCTTAGAGCTCAAGGATTAGCCGCTGGCGGGTCACTGGAAAATGCTGTTGTTCTTGACGAAAAAAGTGTTATAAGTGGGCCTTTACGATATCCAGATGAATTTGTACGTCATAAAATTTTGGATTTAATAGGTGATCTTTCCCTCATGGGCTTTCCTTTGACCGGGCATTTCAAAGCACATAAGGCAGGTCATAGTCTTCATCTGAAGGCTATTCATTTTCTTTTGGACAACCCAGAATTCTGGACCTATATATAACGGGATTCCTAAACGGAAACATCTCCAAATCCATGATAACTGACTACTAAGGCCAAGGTTTTGGGAAATACCTTCGCTCCCATTCAACTTTTTTCTTGTCAATGCTTTTATTCTGAGGTAGAATTTGTAAATTCAGGAGTTAAAGCCATACGAGAAAGGAAAAAAGTGACAAAAGAAAAAGATAAAATCAAAAAAGATGAGTACGAGAAAGCTCTATCTGCTTACAGTCAGGCCATGAAGCCTTTTCACAAAGGCGATTATAAAAAAGCAGATGAATTGCTTAAGGCTTTTTTAGATAAACATAAGTCTGAAAAAGAATTTGTTGATAGAGCTAAAATCTACCTCACGATTTGTGGGGAGCAACAGAGCAAAGAAAAAGTTCAATTGAAAACATTTGAAGACTATTACCAACACGGTGTTTTCAAAACAAATCAAGAAGATTATGAGGAAGCGCTAAAATTATTAGAAAAGGCTCGAGAAATGAAACCTAAGGAAGGCAAAATCCTCTACTTAATGGCCGGTATCTATTGCTTGAAGGGGGAGAATGAAAAGTGCTTTGAACTTCTAAAAAATTCCATTAAACTCGATAAGTATTTCAGCATATTGGCCCGGAATGAGAGAGATTTTGAATCTCTTTGGGAGGATAAAAAATTTAAATTGATCACTAGAATGGTATGAGAAAGAGCTTTTTCGCTCTGATTTTAGCTGCGGGCAAGGGAACCAGATTCAAGTCAGAAACAATTAAGGTCCTCCACCCCATGCTGGGGAAATCTATGCTCAGATTGGTGTTGGATTGTGTTTTCAAGCTCAGGCCAGAGAAAGTCTATGTGGTTGTGGGCAGTCAGAAGGAAGATGTTATGAAAGAAGCTCCCTCCAGTAAAGTCGAATTTCTAATCCAGAAAAGACAACTGGGGACAGCTCACGCCGTCCAGGCAGCAAAAAACGCCCTGAATAAAGGAAGAGAAAAGGATGTTCTCATCATAAACAGTGATTTACCCCTGATGAAACCTGAAACGTTAAGACCCTTATTGGCTCTTCACCGGAAAGAAGGAAACTCCCTGACATTTTTAAGCGCTGAGTTAGAAGACCCGTCAGGTTTTGGGCGTATTGTCCATTCTGGAGATGAAATTAGGGTCATTGAGGAGAGAGATGCCACAGCACCCCAGCGGAGAATAAAAGAAGTAAATGCTGGAGTTTATGTTTTTAAAATCAAGGATCTCCTTGAGGCATTACGCAAGGTTTCGAATAAAAACAAAAAGGGTGAATATTATCTTACGGATGTTACTGAGATTCTATCTCAAGAGGGGAAAAAGATCGGTGTTCATAAGACAAGAAACACTGAGGATCTTGTAGGAGTAAACAGCAGGTATGAGCTGGCTAAGGCCATAGGAGAGCTTCGGGAAAGAAAAATAAAAGCCCTTACAGAGAACGGGGTAACTGTTTATGATCCCTGTACAACCTGGATTGACCTCGATGTTAAAATTGGACCTGAGACCATAGTCTATCCTTCTGTAATTATTGAAGGAAATTCTGTAATCGGAAGCGAGTGCCGGCTTTACCCGTTCGTCCATATTGTAGATTCTAGGGTAGGGAACCGTGTTAAAATTTTAGGCTCGACCATGATTGAGGAGAGCGTCATCGAGGATGAAGCTCAAGTGGGCCCTTTCACCCACTTCAGGCCTAAAACCGTCATTAAATCGAAAGCAAAAGTCGGAAATTTTGTCGAGATGAAAAACACAATATTCGGGAGTAAATCCAAAGCAGGACATCTTACTTATTTAGGAGATTGTGAGGTGAAAGAAGAGGTTAACATCGGAGCAGGAACGATTACCTGTAATTACGACGGCAAAAAGAAATATAAGACCCTTATCGAATCAGGAGTTTTTATTGGTTCAGGAACTGAACTTGTGGCTCCCTTAAAGGTGGGGAAAAAGGCCTACATAGGAGCGGGCTCAACCATCACCGAAGACGTAGCGCCAGAATCCCTGGCTATAGCCCGAAGCAAGCAGGTTGAAAAGAGGGGCAAGGACCCCAGGAAAAAAGGCAAGTAATGTGCGGCATAATTGGCTATATAGGTCCTAAGAAGGTAGTCCCAATCCTGCTGGAAGGATTAAAGAGGCTCGAATACAGAGGCTATGATTCAGCCGGTGTTGCGGTGGTGGATAAAAATCAAATAAACATAAGGCGAGTCCACGGAAAAATCGTAGCGCTTGAAAAGAGCTTAGAAGAATCCCCTCTCGAAGGAAGATATGGAGTGGGTCATACTCGCTGGGCAACGCATGGCCGGCCCTGCGAAGAGAACGCTCACCCTCATCAGGATTGCACAGGTTCCGTGGTTGTTGTTCACAACGGAATTATTGAAAATTATCTTGCCTTGAAGAAAAAACTTAAAGAAGAAGGGCATACATTTCGCACTGAGACCGATACAGAAATTATTGCTCATCTCGTTGAAAAATATTTTAAAGGCTCTTTAGAGGAGGCTGTTCGGCGAGCCGTCCAAGACCTCGATGGTGCCTATGCAATCGCTGTCATATCATCCAAAGATCCTGAAAAAATTGTAGCGGCAAAGATTGGACCACCTACTGTTGTCGGTTTAGGCCAAGAAGAGTTTTTTATCTCTTCTGACATCAATCCTCTTCTCAGCTACACCCAGAAAGTTGTTTTTCTCGAAGACGGGGAGATGGCTGTAATCGAGCCAAAGGGAGCGAAGTTTTTCGATTTTAAGGGGAAGGTACTGGAAAAAGAGGTGCATCATCTCTCCTGGAGTCCCCTCATGGCTGAGAAAAGCGGATTTAAGCACTTCATGCTCAAGGAGATATTTGAGCAGCCTCAGGTTGTGAGAGACACTCTTAAGGGCAGGGTATCCCTTGATTCAGGAAAGATATGCCTGGATGAGATTGGAGTATCTCCGGAGCTTTTAAAAAAAACGGAAAGAGTAGTGATTATTGCTTGCGGCACATCATATCATGTGGGTATGGTGGGTAAATATCTCATCGAGGCCATGGCCCGGATTCCCGTGGATATCGAGTTTGCTTCAGAATACCGCTACAGAGATTTTATCCTGGATAAAAAAGCCCTCGTCATAGTTATTTCGCAATCTGGAGAGACCGCTGATTCTCTAGCTGCTCTAAGGGTTATCAAAGAAAAGAAACCTCTAACTCTTAGCATCTGCAATGCGGTTAACTCCTCGATTGCAAGAGAGACAGATGGAGTTCTCTACACCCACGCCGGTCCAGAAATCGGAGTTGCAGCCACAAAGACTTATTCTGCCCAGATGGTAGCTTTGGCTCTGTTAGCAATGCATCTGGCCCAGATAAAAGGAAGAATGGATGAAAAGGCAAGCCTCGCGCTTATAGAGGAACTGGGGAGAATTCCTCATAAAATGGAGAGAATTCTCAATCAAGCCAAGTCGATTGAAAATCTAGCTTCAAAGTTTGTCTCCTTCTCCCATTTCCTTTATTTGGGACGTGGAGTCAGTTTTCCTGTTGCCCTGGAGGGAGCGCTCAAACTGAAAGAGATTTCATATATTCATGCAGAAGCCTATCCAGGAGGGGAGATGAAGCACGGCCCGATTGCCCTCATAGATAAAAACATGCCCACGATGGCCATAGTTCCCAGGGACAGGGTTTATGAGAAGATGTTGAGCAACATATCTGAAATCAAAGCAAGAATTGGATACATCCTGGCCGTAGCTTCTGAAGATGATGAAGAGATTGTGGAAAGAGTCGATAAAGTTATTCCCATTCCCTCAACAGATCCTCTTTTCACTCCGTTTTTAACCACTCTTCCCTTGCAGCTCTTTGCCTATTACATAGGGGCGATAAGGGGAGCAGACGTTGACCAGCCCAGAAACCTGGCGAAAAGTGTCACCGTCGAATAAGATAAAAGGGGACAGGCTACTTTTAAAATACTATCGAATGAAAAAGGAACTTTTATTTTATATTGTTGGATTTCTTGTAGGGGCTTGATTCATCAAGCCCACCTTTTAAAATGTACGGATTTATTTTATTGTGGGGCTATAAAAAAGGGGACACGCTACTTTTCAAATACCATCGAATGAAAAGGGAACCTTTATTTAACATTGCTGGGATTCGCTTTATTGCAAGGATTTGATTTATCTTCTGTTGGGCTTTGATTCTCTTGTAGGGGCTTGATTTATCAAGCCCACCTTTTAAAATGTACGGATTTATTTTATTGTGGGACTATAAAAAAAGGGACAGGCTACTTTTCAAATACCATCGAATGAAAAGGGAACCTTTATTTAACATTGTTGGGATTCGCTTATTAGTAGGGATTTGATTTATTTGTAGGGGCTTGATTTATCAAGCCCACCTTTTTTAATGTAAGATTTATTTTATTGTGGGACTATAAAAAAAGGGACAGGCTACTTTTTACTAACACCTTTTATTATTGTAGGGTATAAAAAAGGGGACAGGCTACTTTTTACTAACACCTTTTATTATTGTAGGGTATAAAAAAGGGGACAGGCTACTTTTCAAATACCATCGAATGAAAAGGGAACCTTTATTTAACATTGCTGGGATTCGCTTTATGGAAAGGATTAGATTTATCTTCTGTTGGGTTTTGATTCTTCTTGTAGGGGCTTGATTTATCAAGCCCACCTTTTAAAATGTACGGATTTATTTTATTCTATCGGCTTGATTCATCAAGCCCACCTTATGTAAATAACAAGGAATCGATTAAAAAAGTAGCCTGCTCCCCTTTTCACCATTCTCTTATTTTGCCCATTCTAGCGGATCTCCCTTCTGAATTTCTCTTGTTTTTCAACTTTTTTAACGTAGAAAGTTCTTTGAATCGCTGTAATATTGGAAAAGACCGCAATTATCGCCAGAACTGTGATCATTGCTGGATCAACGATATTGAAAAGAGAGCCTATCATCGCACCAAGGAAAAGAAGAAGCATTCTTTCAGCTCTCTGCATTATCCCTATTTTACATTCTATTCCTAATCCCTCTGCCCGAGCTCTGGTGTAGCTTACCATGGATGAGCCAAGGATAGTCCAAAATGTCAACCAGAGAGCCCAGTGATCCCTGAAATAAGCTGCTAGTCCGAGGTAGATGAAAAATTCTGAGTATCTATCTAACGCAGAATCAACTATAGCGCCAAAAAGGCTTTTCTGGTTTGTATTCACAGCAACTTTCCCGTCGAGAATATCAAATAATCCGCAGATTACGATCATGATTCCGGCCCAAAAAGGATGTTCAAGGAAAAACAGAACACCTGCCCCTATGCCTGATATCAAAGCCATGAAACTTAACGCATTAGGGCCAATCTTGAGATTGACAAAAAGATAGGCTACCTGATTAAGAGAGTCAAGAGTGAAGGATATCAGTTTTTTTGGAAGTATCCGGAAACTTTGTTCTGCCTGGCCGTTCATCTGAGATTTTAATATGTTTTAGAGGTAATTAGATAATGATTACTCTAATATTAAAGAAAATTCAAGTCAACTGATTTGATTTCGATTTATGCAATTTTAATTCATTAGGGATCAGAACCCATTGAAAAAAGCCGTGAAATCATCTATATTCTGAAATGAGAAAAAAGCTGCCTCACTTATTCAGGAAAGATTTGCCGGGGTGGCGGAATTGGTAGACGCAAGGGACTTAAAATCCCTCGTAGGGTAACCTATGTGCCGGTTCGAGTCCGGCCCTCGGCACTCTTTTTCAACAAAGTAACTCATTCAAAATTATTTTTCAGTTGGCTTCAGCTTAATTGAATTCTAGCGGTTTGGACTGAACCAGCCTTGTGTTCGCAAACAGATCCGCACAAGCATCAGCATCACCGGGACTTCGATAAGGACCCCTACGACCGTTGCTAATGCTGCACCCGATGAGAGGCCAAAAATCATGACTGATGTGGCGATAGCCACCTCAAAGTGATTTGATGCTCCTATCATGGCTGAAGGAGCAGCGTCTCTGTACGATAATTTTAAAATCTTTGCGAGTCCATAGGCGATCCAGAATATGAGGTTCGTCTGGATAAAAAGCGGAATAGCGATCCATAGTATAGTCAAAGGATTTGAGAGAATCACTTCACCTTTGAAGGAAAATAAAAGAACAAGCGTGATAAGTAAAGCCACAATTGTGACAGGCGTGAGAAGATGTAAAAATTTGGTTTTGAACCAGTCTTCACCTTTTTTGGCTATTAACAGTTTACGGGAGATATACCCCGCAACGAGAGGAAGAGCGACATATATTCCAATAGACAACAAGAGGGCTTCCCAGGGAACCGGCAGGCGTCCAATGCCAAGAAAGAATCCGCCCAAGGGACCGTAGAGTAACAACATCGCAAGGGAGTTGATGGCAACCATGATGAGCGTATGGCTGTCATTACCCTTGGCAAGGTATCCCCAGACAAGAACCATTGCTGTACAGGGAGCTATTCCCAAAAGAATACATCCTGCAAGAAAACTCCGCCAGAGAGGGACGGCCAGCATTTTCATTCCTTCGTGCATTACAATGGTTCCTGCTCCGTGAGTAGCTCCTACAGGTAGATTAAGTCCCAGAGGCATTTTGACAAGGTCAATTGCCTCTGTTCCGATAAACGATTTGAAAACAAAGCCAAGGAAGAAAAGGGAAATGGCGTACATGGTGAACGGTTTTATCGCCCAGTTGACAACTAAGGTCAGGCTCACCGGTTTGAGATTTTTACCCGCTTTGAGGACTTCTGCAAAATCAATTTTAACCATGATTGGATACATCATGAAGAAGAGACAAACGGCAATGGGAATAGAAACTACGGGGGCTTCATTGACATAAACGGCGAGTCCATCAAGAAATGTCGCGACTTTAGGTGCAAATTTCCCGAGAACGATTCCGCCAACTATACATAAAATAACCCAGACACTTAAGTACCGTTCAAATAAGCTCAAACCTTTCGGTTGCTTATTAATACAGGCTTTGTCTTCCATTCCGTTCCCTCCTGTAACTTGTTGTGAATATCATAAGTATAGCCTAAGTTAAAACGTGGAATATACCAAATAAATCCCACCTAGCAGGACCAGGATCCCACATATTTTCCTGATGATTGTGATTCCTTTTGATTGTTCATCCCATTTGGTGATTTGCTGAACCAATCTCGTGCTTGTCCCCGCAGCAATAATCACGGTACAGTGGCCTGCTGCAAAGGCAGATAATAGAACAAGGCCATAGAGAAGATTTTTTGCTGTCAGGTTGAATACTATGCCAAGCATGGGGGCCATGAATGCAAATGTGCAGGGCCCAAGGGCTAATCCGAATGCCAGTCCTAAGGATAATACAGAGAAATAACCTTTCCGCTGAGACTTTATTGGGCCCAGTCCGGGAAAGTTTAGAGGAAGAATTCCAAGTAAGCTTAATCCAAATATTAGAAAGACCATTGCAACGACATAATTGCCGATTTTCCATACGTCTCCCAGGATCCGCCCAGCCGCCGCTGTAATTCCTCCAATGACTGCTATGGATATGAGAATTCCAACAGCAAAGATCGTGGACAGGAGAAAGGCTTTTTTTGTGGATAATTCTCTTTGTTTGCTGAGGTAGCCAATTATTAAGGGAATAGTTGTGAGATGACAGGGACTCAATACAATGCTAAGTATTCCCCAAATAAAAGATGCGGCCACTGCGATTAAAGGAGCACCCTCGATGGCATGAGAAAGAACAGTAAATAGTTTTAACATTTCATCTACAGAATGCCTTTTTCCTTTAACATCTTGATGATTTCATCTTTCGCATAGAAACCGACATGACGAAAAATCTCATCACCCTTTTTGTCGATGAAGACCTGAGTTGGAATCATTTTTATGCCATAATCTTTCGCGTATTTAGGAGTTTTCCAGACATCGTAAAAAACCACCTGAATCGTGCCTTTGTATTTTTGAGCGATTTCACGCATGACCGGTTGCATGGCTTTGCAAGGTATGCATCTGTCTGCTCCAAGCTCAATAAATGTCACTTTGTGCTTTGAGAAGTCTAGCTGCTCACCGCTGATAATAAGATTATCCTCACTTTTAGCCTTTTGCTTAGTTTTTGGCTTATTGGCCTGTTCTCCGCTAGTAGGGGAGTAGAGTGAGGTACTGAATATAAGGATCAATAAAATGACAACAACTCTTTTCATATCTTTCCTCCAGTCAGCAGGACCAAAGATTTCAATCGCTAAGTTTTAAAAGCATGGCTTGGACGACTGTGGCAATATTTTCGTCTGTGGCAGGAGATTTGCCTTTTTCTAAGTCTAAGTCCGTCACTTTTATGTGTTCGAATTCTGTAAATCCTGCTTCTTCCAGACTGAGTTTTGTGCAGTCAAGAGGGCAGCCATCGATGGCTAGAATCTTTTCTGCTTCTTCCGTAGTCTTTAGAATTCCTGGGACGCGTCCTCCTATCCCGGCAAGACAGTACATCTTACCTGCCCCATCCGCCGTGAGCTTTCTGGCCGCTCTGTCAGCAATGGCGCCCACATCCGCGGCTCCTGAACAGGCGAAGATCAAGGTTGGAGCAGCAGAACAAACATTTTCTTTGTTGTCTTCCATCATTTCCTCCTTTGAGTATTTTTCATGCAAGTTTCAAGAGATGATTTTCTTTATTTCTTCAGTACTCAAGACCTTTCCTACACTCTTAACCTCATTTCCGACCGCAATAGCTGGAGTCATCATAACTCCGAACTTCATGATTTCGTTGATATCCGTCACTTTGATTATTTCGTAATCACCGTCCAATTCGTGTGCTGCTTTTTCAGCATTTTCCATTAGCTTTTTGCATTTTGGACAACCTTTACCCAAGATTTTGATTTTTACCATTTTCGTCATCCTCCTTGAATCAAAAGAATGCTCCGTATATCAAACCGGTGATTGTTGAAAGCAAAATGACAAGCGAGACAAACACAATTGTTTTTTTCGTTCCCATAACGCTGCGAATTACCAGCATGTTGGGAAGGCTCAAAGCGGGACCGGCAAGGAGCAGCGCCAATGTAGGTCCCTGTCCCATGCCATTTCCGATAAGTCCTTGGAGTATGGGGACCTCTGTAAGAGTAGCAAAATACATGAAAGCACCGGCCACAGAAGCAAATAGATTCGACAAAATAGAGTTTCCTCCCACTGCAGAGCTAATCCACACAGATGGAATCAGCCCTTCGTGTCCTGGACGTCCGAGCAAAACGCCGGCTATGAGCACTCCGAAAAAAAGAAGCGGCAATATTTGCTTGGTAAATCCCCATGTGGAACTGAACCAGTCTCCAACCTCTCCTTTGTCCGTACTGGTTAAAATTGAAAGCCCGATGACACCCGCAACAAAGGCGATGACAGGCTCATGGGGAAGTGCCAGCCCAAGGATAATGGAGGGTACGAAAGCCATGGCCACCTTCCACCATTTAAGTCCGAACCAAGCTACAAGAATAAGGGCCAAGGCAAGAGCGAAATTACCTGTGATGATCCATTTTAAAGAGTATATGAGATTCCAGGAACCTGAAGGATCTTCTGGTTTTCCCCAGTTCGCGAAGACCAGGATCCCGATCATTGAGGCAAAATAAAGAGCATTCTGCCACAGAGGTCTAGTAGCCTCGGGCTCAGGCATTGCCATCTGAGCATTGGCTTTTTCCATTTCTTCTCTGTGGAAAATAAAATGCATGAGAAGCCCAATAACGATACTAAAAATAATGGCTCCCAAAGCACGAGCGATTCCAAGTTTAAGTCCCAGTACTCTGGCTGTTAAAATTATTGCCAGAACATTTATTGCCGGGCCGGAATACAGGAAGGCTGTGGCAGGACCTAATCCTGCTCCCATCCTGTATATTCCTGCGAAAAGGGGAAGAACCGTACAGGAACAAACGGCGAGAATAGAGCCTGATACAGATGCGACACTGTAGGCAAGAACTTTTTTTGCTTTTGCCCCGAAGTATTTCATCACTGATGCCTGGCTCACAAATACCGCAATGGCTCCAGCTATAAAAAAAGCAGGTATGAGACACGTCAGAACGTGTTCTTGAGCGTACCATTTCGCAAGATGCAGGGATTCCATAAGGGCGCTATAGAACCGGGGTATTCCCAAGGGAAGATAAAAAATGCCCAGAAATATAATGGTAATTATCAAGAGAGGCTTCCATTCGCTTTTCCAGTTTGTCTGGCTCATGGATTCTCTTTCTTAAAATCTAATCTTGCATTACTTTGCAGCTGACCAAATGAAGCTTAAAAAATTTATTGTATTGCGTCCATTCGGTCTTGTGCTTGCTCTCTAAGCACGGCCTCCACACAATCAAGGAAATTCAATGCACAGCGCATCCGGAGGCTGTAAAATACCTGTTTTCCCTTTTTCTCAACATTTACTAATCCGGAATTCTTAAGGATCGACAGGTGCTTTGATACTGTAGAGACATCCAGTCCGACCATTTCAGTAAGCTCTAAAACACAGTGAGATTTCTTTGAAAGCTGCTCGATCATAAATAGTCGAGTTGGATGAGCAAGAGCCTTTAAAATTGATGCTCTCGTTTCATACCGCGCTCTTTTTGTGTTATTCATTTGCATAATTGGCAAAATAACCAAATAAGATATAATTGTCAAGAAGATTTATTAACATGGCTAACTCAGTTTCAGAAATACTCCTTGCCCTCTTCAGTCGCCATTAAGAGCTTCTGCCGGGCAACTTAAGGTAGAGTGGGGCGTTCGATTTGGAATCTGAGAGGGAGATAGTCGATGATATTGTATATAACTTTATGATCTTTGCTAAAAGCAATGACTTCCATTTCTGCAACGTAGTGGGGACAGGGTAGAAGGTCTACCTCATAGACTTTATGGATAAGCCGAGACCAGCCTTTTATGTAGAAATATTACTTGCAATTTAAATACTAATTATTTATGCTAATGTACGAATTAGCGAACAAATAAGCATTTAATCAATCACATGTATGATAAAACGGACAATAAGTAAATGAAATTCCATAATACATTAGAAGAAATGTTTGCAAGCAAGGTCAAAATAGCAGTGATGAAACTTATGTGTCTTAACCCGGAAAGGAAGTACAGCGGAAGAGAAATGGCAAGGTTATTAAACCAATCAGCCTCAAGAGTATTAGAGGTGCTGGAGTTATTCCGGAAAAATGCGGTGGTTCACAGGGAGACGGTTGGAAGATCATCACAGTGGGGCCTCAATAAAGAAAGCATCGTGGTTGAGGAAGTATCAAGCCTGATCAATGTGGAGAGGAAGATATATATGGCCCTGAAGGCAAGAATATATGAGACTCTTATTAGGGAAAAGAGTATCCAAAAAGTAGTCCTGTATGGATCTGTTGCAAGAAAGAAGGAAAAACCAGAAAGTGATATAGATGTATTTATTTTAGTCACGACTAAGAAAGACAAAGAATTAGCCGCAGAGTTGGTTGGCAAGCTAAATAAATATTTACTCCCTCGATATGGGAATGTGATATCCGAATCGATATATTCGGAGAGAGAATGGAAAGATATGGAAAAGACTAAAATGTTCAAGAAGATAGAATCAGAGGGAGAGATTATATTGATTAGAGAGAAGATAAGAGATGAGATGAGAG
>DRHQ01000091.1 GCA_011049545.1 Candidatus Aminicenantota bacterium
AAAATTTGATTTTAGCGCCCTTGAGGATTGGTTTCAGTTGCTTCATATAGGTGACGAGTTTTTCCTTCTGGATTTTCTCCCAGAACCTTATATCCAGAATAGCCCATGCTTTTTCAGCCACTATATTTGGTTTTTCTCCTCCTCCTATCATAGCGGTGTTGATCGTTGTGTCTTTAATTTCGAGCTTATGGATTCGGTCAAGTTGCTGCATTAGCTCATCTATGGCATTGATTCCTTTCTCAGGAGTTCCCGCATGAGCCGCTTTACCTTTGGCTTCCAAACGGATAACAATACGACCTTTCCTTTGAATCTTTAACGCCCCTCCTGGAAGAGCAGGCTCGAGGCAGAGCACATAATCTGCTTTTCTGGAAAGGTCTCGAATGGTATCGTTAGATATATCACTGCCTATCTCTTCGGCTGAATTGATGAAAACGGCAATCTTCTTTTTCGGCTGGATATTTAGCTCTTTTAGTGCTTTGAAAGAATATATAGCCATAACAAGGCTAGCCTTCATATCTAAGACCCCAGGGCCAAACACCTTGTTTTCAGAAACATAAAAGGGCATTTTGTAAATCTTGCCCACAGGCCAGACCGTATCAATATGAGTAAGGATTAGAATTTGTTCCTTTTTTTCTTTAAGGTCAGAAGAAGGATACTCGGCAAGATGAAAGGCCCCCAACTCTTTTTGCGGAAAACGAGTTATTTTGGCACCTGTTTTTTTTAGCTCATCGATGACATAAGAGGAACAAGCATCTACAGCCTTTTTTTCTCCAGAGGGAGATTCATGCCCAACTATATCTTTTAGAAGGCGAATCATCTCTCCCTGGCGAGATTTAAAGTAATAAAAGAAATCCATGAGTCCTCCTTCTCTGTGCGATTATAAATGTATCATATAAAAAAGAGACAGGCTACTTTTTTTCCTGTTTTACCTGCTTGGCGAAGGCTGTATGGTGAAAAAACCGTGAGAAAGGCTGGAGCCGGGCATGCGGGGTCAGACTTTATCATGCGGTAGTGTTCAAAAACAAAATGAAGTCCAACTCTTAACATGATGACAAAGTCTGACCCCAGAGGAGAGCGAAGCCTTGGGGCAAAAGCAACGTGTTTTTGAACCAGATTGCCTGAGCCTTTTCCTTTCTCAGCTAAACAAATATTTAGCCTTTCTAAAAAACTCGTTTACTTCTCTAGAAATTCTTCCTAAAGGTCGCTGTCTGAGCTTAATCGCCTGGAAACGACAAACCTCATGGCAGCACATGCAGTGGATACAGAGACTTCTATCTATCCAAACTAAATCCCCGTCTAATTTTGCAGCTCCTTTGGGGCATATGTCTACACATTCCATACATAAAGTACACTTATTTATGGTAATCTTTGGAGTGAGTGTCAGCTGACCTTGGATGAAACCATGAAGAAACCAGGGAATTTTTCTCTTAATAAAACCTATAGCAACGGCTGAATGTTTAAAATTCCTGACCTCAACAGCGCTAATGTCTTCTCCTAAAATGTCTATCTTATCGATTTCGCCCGTTCCTAAGCCTCTTTCGTGGGCGTTCTGAGTCGTGAAGATATTCATAGGATTAAAATCCACAATTTTTGATGCAACAGCATCCACAGCCACGCTGTCTTGTGAGGCAAGAATGAGGCCAACTCTTTTTGGACTTCCTCCAGATGGACCCTCGCCTTCCATGGCGACAATCGCATCCATGATTGTCAGGTGCGGCCGAGCATAGGAAAAAATATCCACGAGCATCTGACTGAACACATCGCTCTGTTTATACAGGCGATGATAATCAAGACGTAATCCGTGAGGAATTATGCCGAACATGTTTTTCACTGCCCCTGTGAACATAGTAAGAGAATGGGTCTTTAATTTGGGGAGATTCAGGATATAATCTGCTTCATGAAGCAAAGGAGAAATAAGGACCTTTTTTAAAATTTGCCCGTTACAGATTACTTCTCGAAATCCTCTTTGTTTCAGGTTAATAAGGCGGACACCCAAATCATTGCAAACCTTGCGGTAACCGGATAGGAGAAAGCCATCTTTTTCCTTTGATTGGACATCATCTCCGACTGTTATTTCAAGATTAAGTTCTAACAAAAGGCGCAGGACTTCTTTAGTAAAGTAAGGATGGGTAACAATAACATCATCTGGAGATGAAGGGGGGGAGAGATGATTTATTTTAACAAAAACTTTGCTTCGAGGCTTAATGATATTCTCTAAACCGCCCAGGAGGGATAGGTTCCTCTTCAAGGCTGTATAAATCTCTTCACTATTATAGTCCTCAACTTTTACAATTGAGACTTTTGCCTTTTTCATTTATTTTATTATATCCAAGAAAAGCTAGAAAGGCGAAGTTATATGATGCTTGCGGCACGATGGAGAGGATTGACAAGGAAGATTAAGTTTATTACTTTCTAGGCTATGAACATCCTCATCATCGCCGGCGCAGTTTCATTAATCATCTTGATCTGTTTTTTCTTTCTATTTGCTCTTTACAGTCTTCTGGAGAAAGAAAAGAGAGCGTTCTGGCGCAGCAGTATTGTTTTCCTTTTTTTAATCATCATAAGTATTATTTTTTTTCTTGCTGAATCCCCGTTAAAAAAATGGTTGTTTGGCACCGTCTTTATTTTACTAATCCTTGATCTTGCAATCCTGCTACTTTTTCCCTTGAAAAGAAAATCAACAGAAATTGTAGGAGGACAGAATAAAGTTGATGAAAGAGACGTTATCTTTGCTCGATTTGAATACGATGAAGGAACTGAGACATATGAGGAGTATTATGGGAGAAGACCTGAATACAAGAAGATAGATGATGAAATAAGAAAGTTTCCCGACATTCTTTCTCATTCTCATTCGAAAAAAAATCCCATTCTTTCCGCTCTGGCTTCTGCAGAGTTTGACTTTCTTGAACACCAATTAACCCAGGTAAGTGGAAGGGAAAGTAGAGAAAAATCTCAATTGCCACCTTCTGAAAACACTCGAATAATAAAGAAAATTATGAAATATTTGGGCTCTGATCACAGCGGTATCTGTCTTTTAAATCAAGCTTATGTTTACTCTCATGTAGGAAGAGGGCCAGAACATTATAGTGAGGAAATAAAGCTTGAACACAAATACGCTATTGCCTTTGCTTTAGAGATGGATTTAGGCATGGTTGCATCCGCTCCTAAAGAACCTGTTATTGTTGAAACTGGCAAGAAATATGTTGAAGCAGCAAAAATATCTATCATAGTTGCTAATTTCATCCGCCGCCTGGGCTATCCAGCCAGAGCTCATATTGCCGGGAGCAATTATCAAGCTATGCTGCCCCCACTCGCCTGGCTGGCTGGATTGGGAGAATTGGGGAGGCTGGGGATTCTCATGACCTCCAAATACGGCCCCCGAGCGAGGTTAGGACTTATAACAACTGATCTTCCTCTGGTTGCGGATAAACCAAGGAAACTGGGTATACAGAATTTTTGTCAGAAATGTAAGAAATGTGCCAGAAATTGCCCAGCCCAGGCCATTCCTTACGAAGAGAAAGTAGAGGAAAACGGGGTGATGAGATGGGTGCTCAATCGAGAGGAATGCTATAAATTCTGGCGAAAAGCAGGAACTGATTGCGCTGTTTGTATTTATGTCTGTCCCTACAGCAAATCGGACAATGCCTTCCACAACTTCATCAGGATAATGTCGCAAAACTCTTCTGCTGCCCAATCCTTTTCAATCTGGGCAGATGACTTCTTTTACGGTCGCATTCCCTTTCGTAGAAAATCTCCTTTAAGGTAGGATTTGATTTATATTGTTCAGGGGTTTGATTTATCAAACCCACATTTTTGTTCTTCAGGGGCTTGGTTTTTCCTGAGAAGGGATTTGATTTATCAAACCCACATTTTTGTTCTTCAGGGGCTTGATTTTTCTTGTGTAGGGGTTTGATTTATCAAACCCACATTTTTGATTATAAAAATAAACTATATCTCTGATAAATTAAATCCTGCATGAAGAAAAATTTATTCACCATTTAAAAGTTCGGGCTTGATAAATCAAGCCCCTACAAGATAAAATGGTAAAAAAAATCAAACCAATAAGAAAGGAGAAGGGAATGGATACAAGTCGTAGGGATTTTCTAAAAAACATTGGCTTGGGCATCGGAAGTTTAAGTGCTTTTGGTTTAACCGCAAAGAACGCCCAAGCTGAGCTTAAGAAAAAATTAAACAAGATAAAAGGTTTACCCTCAACCGAGATTGCTCAAGATGAAGATTTCTGGTTCTACGTTCAGCAGGCTTTTAATTGTGACAGGAGCATCATCAACCTCAACAACGGAGGTGTTCATCCAGCCCCAACAATTGTCATGGATGCTGTTCACCGCTACCTGGATTTCGCTAACGGGGCCCCTGTTTATAACTCCTGGGAAGTCCTCCGGCCCAGAAAAGAACTCATAAGAAAAAAACTGGCTGATACTTTCGGCTGTTCGCCTGAGGAGATTGCCATAACCAGGAATGTAACTGAAGCCATGCAGATCGCTCTTCTTGGGCTTGAGCTTAAGCCGGGCGATGAGCTGCTGACAACCACCCATGACTATCCTTCCATGAAAAACGCCCTTTTGCAGAGAGAAAAAAAGGAAGGGGTAAAAGTCAAAATGTTCCCATTTCGCTATCCCCCAAAAAATATAAAAGAGCTGGCTGATGTTTTTGAAGAAAATATTACATCCAGGACAAAGCTCATTGAAGTCTGTCACATCACCAATCTCACTGGACAGATCTTTCCAATTAGAGAAATCTGTCAGATGGCAAGAAAGCGAGGAATAGAAGTAGTGATAGATGGAGCTCATGCTTTTGGACATTTCGATTTCAAGCAGAAAGACCTCGGCTGCGACATCTACGGTGCTAACCTCCACAAATGGATGATGGCTCCTATAGGCACAGGTTTTCTTTATGTGAAAAAAGAAAAGATCAAGAAGATATGGCCTCTTTTTCCTGCCTCTGATCCTTTGAGTGATGATATCAGGAAATTTGAAAACATCGGAACCCATCCTGATCCTTTAGAACTCGCAATAGGAGAGGCCTTGGCCTTCCATCATGGGATTGGCGCCAAGAGGAAAGAAGAGAGAATGCGCTATCTGAGGAATTACTGGGCAAAAACTCTTGATAAGCTCCCTGGCGTAAAAATTCTGACTTCTTATGACCCGGAACAGTCGTGCGGGATTGGGACTTTTAAAGTTGAAAACATGGATCTGCGTAAATTGGTTCAGGTTCTGTTCGAGAAACATAAAATCTACATCATCACAGTCGGAATTCCTTCTTTTGAATTGGATGGTGAAAAGATAACTGGAATACGTGTAACACCAAGCATCTACACAACCCTTCGGGAATTGGATGTCTTTATCGAGGCGGTCTCTTATTATCTAAAACACGGACTTCCCAGCTGAAGAAGAGTATGTCTGCCTTGGAATAAAGATAGTAGGCAAAAACAAGGATTATTACCTGAGATAAAGTTATTTTGCAGGGGTGAACATAATTACCTGTGATAAATATATTTAAGGGGAAAACCTGGAGATGAGATTGGATTTAAAAAAGGATCTGGCTTTGATACGGAAGAAATTTCCTATCCTGGAACGCTGTGTATATCTCATCAGCAATTCATTGGGAGCCGTTCCCCAGAAAGCGCTGGAGAATCTACAGGAATTTTATCAGATGTGGGCAGAGGAAGGAGTGAGTGCCTGGCAGAAGGAATGGTGGGACCTTTCGCGAGAAGTGGGAAACAACGTGGCTTACTTTTTGGGGGCAAAGGAAGATGAAGTGACAATGGCACCAAATGCAACCCACTGCCATTGGGTGGTTCTATCGACTAAATTTCTTGCCCAAGACGAGAGAAGAAAGAAGGTTATCATGACAGATCATGATTTTCCTTCTATGTTATATGCCGTTTCAAAAATCTCAGATTTTAAGGGGTGGAAGCTTGAGATTGTGAAAAGCAACGGCAACCCAGCAATTAATGTCGAGGATATTTTAAAACGAATAGATGAAGAGACCCTATTCGTTGCCACTTCCCATGTCTATTTTAAATCAGCTTTCATCCAGAACATAAAACAGATTTCTGCCAGGGCACGAGAGGTGGGCGCCCTGACCCTTATCGATGGCTACCACGCACCAGGCATCATTCCCGTGGATGTCAAACAGCTAGATGTAGACTTTTATATCGGAGGCTGCCTGAAGTGGCTTTGCGGAGGCCCGGGAAATGCCTTCCTGTATGTCAAACCAGAGCTCTCAGAGAACCTTCAACCTCAGTTAACTGGCTGGTTTGCTCACAGAGAACCTTTCCTCTTCGCCCAGGAGATGGAATATGCCAGAGGAGGACAAAAGTTCCTGTCAGGAACCCCGCCCATACCGTGCCTTTACACAGCAAGGGCCGGCTTGGACATAATAAAAAAGATAGGAATCCCTGGTATACGGGAGAAATCACTCTCCCTTACTGAATTGATTATAAACAAAGCCAAAAAAAGAGGATATCTCCTTTTCACACCCGAAGAGAATAATCTCAGGGGAGGATCAGTATCAATCAGTTTGCCCCATGCTTTTCCAGTCAAGCAGGCCTTAGAGAAACGAAACGTTAAAGTTGATTACAGGAAAGGGCAAGATAAAGAGCCAGATGTTATAAGAGTGGGCCCCCATTTTTACACTAAAGATGAAGAAATCGATATTTTGTTCAGAGAAATCGATGCTATTTACGCTTCAGGGGAATTCAAGAAATATCCAAAGGAAATTAAACATGTAACTTAATCCAATCCAAAACCTTCTATATCAAGATTATGAATCAGGATCAGCCTGAGTACAAAGCATTAGAGTATCCTGAAATTGCCCGGCGTATTAAGAAAAGCGAGTATGCTGAAGCCCTAAAATTGGCCAAAAAATATGGCCTTACTCGTCTGGCAAGATAGGTTAAGAGATAACAGAGAAAACCTGAAATTTACCCAAGGATTTGCGTTTGGGGGGGGTGTCTAAAATATATGGTCCAACATATTCCTTTAATATAAAAAAGGAGGCAGATCCCTTTTTTTCTTCTTTTTTTTATTGAGAAAAAAAGATACTTACAAACATGTTGATTTAGTTTGAGATTTGCCTTAAATTAATTATTGGAAGATATTTTTACTTAGAAGATTATTTTAATGAAAATCCTTAGAATTTTTCTCCTTTCTCTCATCTCATTTTGCCTCTTGATTCAAGGAATTCATGCTGAAATCGAGTATAGATGGAAAGATGTCTACATAGGCGCTTTGGAGGCTAAGAACTGGGGTGGCGTTGTCCTTGCTCCAAATCAAGAGAGTGTATTCGCTTTTCGAATCCAGATTGAAAAAGAGAACGAAGTTGCCGATGAAAATGATATTTTTTATCTCATCTCCGAAGTTGGTCCGCACTCTCCCGATTGTACGTATGCAAGGATAAAACTGGATTTGAGCCTTCCTTTTAAAAGAGGAAGTGAAACTCCCATTCTTATAAAGCCTCCCTCAAAAAAAGATACATTAACTTTGGAGTGGTCGCGTCAGGATGAAAAAACAGTCGTAGGACGGATAAAAGCTCCCTCAAACATAAAGATTAACCTTGTGCATTATTTCCCCTGGAATATTGAAGGGACATATCTCATTCTTCCAGACGGGCAGATAAAAGGAGAGAGCTCAGGTTTAAGTAAATATCATTATTTGCTTTGGACAGACACCAAAGGAGAACTAACCGCAGATTCTCCAGATGATGAGTTGGTTTTTTCTTACTCTATGGAAGGCAAAAGAGCCCTCTATTTTGTGGCCGGAGTAGGGGAGGAAGAAAAGATTTTGCGCTACCGCACATATCGCTATAAAAACAAAGGGGCAATCGATTCTATGCTGGAGGAGGAAAAAAACAGATACAGCAGTAAAAGAGTGAGAATAAAGGGACTCTACGAAGGTACAGCAAGGGCCATCACAAATAATCTATTCTGGACAATGCTCTATCAACCTGGCAACCACAGACTTTATACACCTGGAGGACGAGGATGGATCTTCTCCACTCCTGACGGAAATCCTGGTCATTGGAAGATATTCGAATGGGATTCATTCTTCAACGCCTTAGGGGCCGCTGTGGAAAGTTCTAAGCATGCGAAAGACATTTTAAAGGCTGTCCTGGAAACCCAGTACCCTAACGGCAATATCCCCAACTGGAGAAGCCGCTTTGGCGGGACACCTGACAGGTCCCAGCCGCCAATAGGTTCTTATGTTGTTTTGAAATTATTCCAGAGGTTTGGAGATTTAGAATTGCTGAGATATGCCTATCCTTATCTTGTAAAGTGGCATTCTTTCTGGAAAGAGGAGAAAGATAACGGACAACTGCGCCGGGACGGAAACAGAGATGGTCTCCTTGAATGGGGAACAGATACAGAATTCTTGGCTAAAAGTGTCCCTCCTTGGGAAGAAAATACAGAAGGGAAAAAACGAGCTACGCTCGAGTCAGGACAGGATGATTTACCTAATTGGGACGATGCTCCCTTTAGTCAGGACACTGGAACATTAATTATGAACTGCATCGACTTAAACAGCCTCTTTGCTCTCGATGCTTGGAGCCTGGCTGAAATTGCCAATATCCTTAATAAAAGGGATGATTATATAAACTACTTTGCTGAATATGAGACAATAAAAGAGCTTATAAACGAGCATCTTTGGGATGAAAGAGAAGGGTTCTATTTTGATCGCTACTGGGATGGCAGATTCTCGACAAGAAAAGCAGCCTCGAATTTTTATCCTTTGCTTGCCGGTATTCCAGATAAAACAAGGGCCTTGCGAATGATAAGGCACCTCCTCAATCCTGAAGAGTTCTGGGGAGAATTCGTAATACCTACTATCTCCCGGGATGATCCTGCTTATAAAGACCAGCAGCGCTGGAGAGGCTCAATCTGGCCACCGACCAATTACTTAATTTATCAAGGTTTAAAGGCCTATCATTTTGATGCCATAGCTTCTGAACTTGCCAAAAAAAGTGCTGACTTGTTCCTCCGGACCTGGGATAATTTTCAGCTTTGTCCAGAATATTTTGATTCAAGAACGGGAGAAGCGGGAGGACAAAGGTATCAGAGCTGGGGTTCTCTTTTTGCTTTAGTTGCCCTGGAAGAGTACTTAGATTTTACTCCCTGGGAGGGATTCAGATTTGGAATGATTGATCCTGATAAGAAAGGAAAGCTTTCCAGAATTTCCATCCAGGATCGCCACTATGATGTGGAAGTTTCATCCTCTGCAGTCAGGCTCAAAGAAGAAGGCAAAGAGATTTTAAGGGCGAAGGGAAGCGCTGTTTTTCGCCGCTTTCTTTATTCTGAAAATGAAATCTCGTTTGAAGTGATAACGTTAGAGAAGAGAGAGATAAAGGTACAATTTTTGATCAAGGGAAAATATGAACTTTTAGTGGATGACGAGACAAAAAAGGTGTTTAAAGGGAAATCAGTGAAGTTTAAAATTCCTGAAGGCGAACATTCTGTTTTGATTCTTCTTTTAGAAAAACAGGATTAATATAAACCACTTCTTATTCTTTCTATTTTTTCCCTTCTAAATAGGCTCTTTTCAGCGTATCACCCCTGACTCCCTGTCTTAGAGCCTCTAGAGCTAAAATCTCGTCTGGAGGGATATTGCCAAGGTTAACGTTGATTCCCTGACGAAAGATTAAAGCCTGCTGCTGATTTTTCAGGGGAGCTTCCCACATTAAACAATTCGTGTCTTTGACTCCAGCAATGATGTTATCAACTTCATCGTGTTTAATCTCTCCTTCCTTATCAAATATTCCAACGGCTTTCCCAGCCTCCCGGGCTTCGATAATAACCTTCAAAGCCCCGTTTTCCATATCTTCTCCTATCAGCTGGTGAACAAGGGCAATAGGCAGAACTTCTTTCGGGTCTTTTTTTCCCACTTCAGTAATGACTTTGAAACCTTTATCCAAAGATTTTTTTACGGCATCCTGTCTGGTTTTTCTACTTATCTCGATCGTTCCATCAGAGACTTCAATTGCAGAGAATCCAAGCTCTTTGGCTTGTTCCAAATATTTGTCAAAGACCTCCTGCCAGATAGCTATCTCCAGAAAAGTACCTCCTGGCATGACATCTATATTGCATGAGGTGATCATCTCGTTCTTTTTCCTCAAAAGGTCCTTATCATAGAAGGCAGAAGTCCCAAAGGTTAGCTTGATGATATCAATGTAGTCGCCCGCAACCCGGATCAAATCTTCGAGGCGATGAAGGCCCATTCCTTTATCAATAACCATAGTTACGCCCGCCTCTCTGGGCTTGGCTGTTCTCCCTTCAAGGGGCATCCTAATAATATTTTCCCAGGCTTTGCTCATCCTTTTCTCCTTTTTTTTAGAGTTAGACTTTTTCAGCCGCTCAAAAGATCTCCCCAGCAATCATCTGGGTTTGAGAGAACAGAAGCGATCTTAGTGATTGTCTTGTGATGGACGAGCTGGCTTGCATATTTTAGCCTCGCCAGAGCCATCTGGTTCTCATCCAATCCCAAAACTGGTATTTTATCGTATAGAATCACGTTCTCAGCTATTTTATGGGAGATGTTGTCAAACAGGGCTTTTGCAGCTTTTCTTCTATCCTCTATGAGATCCAGAAGAAAACCTTGGCGCCCTTCTTCAATCCGAGGAAACAATATCACGACAGACCTGGGGGTTTTGAGTTCTTCAAAGTCAGTTTTGTAAGGTGAGAGATCAAGGGCAATCTTTTTCTGCCACTCCTCACCAGCTTCTTGAGTTTCAATTTTAGGTAAGAACTGAGGAAAATTATACATCAATGTACCCAGTCTCACGTTATCAACAAGTGAACCCATAAACCATGATACGGCATCCTTTTCAATCCGGAAATGGACGGTTTCTGTTGAAAAGAGTTTGAGCCCTTTAGCCAGGCCACTGAGAAGATAGACGGTTTTTCCGCTTCCAGCTCCTCCTATAACAACAAACATTTGATCTTTTTTTTCTTGGTAGAGCGCGCAAGCGTGGAAGTTATAAATCCTGTGCTTTCTTTCCAGTAAATAGAGAGCATATCTATAAAGAAACCCCTGGTTTCCCCACAGACTAAACCTTAAGTCCGAAGCTTCTCGAGTGAGCTTGAGAAATGGCCCTCTAAATCTGGCTTTTTCCCCCGAAAACTCAAAAGAGGGATCCTCCATAGATTCTTCAACCGAGATATAGCCATCAAGGTCTGCTGAATAGGGGATGCTCTCAACATCTTTAAAATCTGTAAGTAGCGACTTGACTTCTGTTTTGAGTGGAAAGTGAAAAAGAAGCTCTTCTCTATTAGATTCGATCCCTATTTTTACCTCTAGTATCTTTAACCCTGCTTTGTACACAATTGTTTCCTCGTTTATCTTTGATAACTTCATGATAAAAAAATAAAATTTAACTCTACAATAACTTGATGCGAAATGCGAGACATAATAGCCCGAGATAAGGCAAATTGGGAGTCAGGTCTTATCATCGGGATAATTAGCCTGATTTATGAATAATCCAGGCTAGATAAATCTAGAGAAAAAAAGGGAAAAACAATTCTTATTTGATGGCAGTGTGAATGGCGGAAACACCAAGGAAAAGAGAACGATGAGTAATACGGGCGAACCCTGCCTCACGGAGTATCGAAGAGAATTCCTCAGGAGGAAAAAAACGCGGGATTGTATAAGCAAGATATCTGTAAGCGGATTTAGAGCCCGAGAGAAGAAATCCCAATTGTTTTACAGTCAGTTTTATATAGAGATGAAAAAACTTCTGGATAATTCTAATAGAAGGCTGACTTGTTTCAAGATTCACAAAATGCCCTCCAGGTTTGAGAACACGATGAAATTCCTTTAGATGAGCAACCAGCTCGCGTTTGTTAGGGTATATGTTCCGGGTAGCAAAAGATATGGTCACTAGATTGAATGTCCTATCAGCAAAGGGAAGCTGGCCTGACTCGGCAAGAATAAAAGAGAGGTTTGGAATTATTCTCTTTTCTCGAGCTTTAGCTATCATCTGATGACAGAAATCAGCAGAAACAACCTTGACTTTTTCACCTGCCAGGCGTGAAAGATAAAGAGCCATTTCTCCAGTACCACTGCAAACATCCAACCATAGAAAACCCTTGGCTCTGACCGCTTCCCGAGCTGCTTTCTTCCGCCAAAGAATGTCAAACCCAAGTGTCAGGACATGATTAATAAGCTCATAAGTTTCTGCAGCCTCAGAAAATATTTTTTGAATGCCTTTTCTCATTCATTACTCTCTAAACGTTCTTTAAAGATTCAATTAGAAATCTATCCAATAGAGAATATAATTAAGGTAGGTTTGATAAATCAAGCCCGTACAAGATATAACCCAGATCCCTGCCTAAGATAAATCAAATACATACACTAGACAAGTTAAGCCCACATAAATAATACTTTTCGTCTTTTTCTTTATTGTGGATTTATAAATCAAACGTCACAAATATTAATAAGGTGGGCTTGATAAATCAAGCCCCTACATAAGATAACCCAAACGCATATAAGAGAAAAATCAAAACCGTTTAGTTCATTTATATATTCAAAAAGGTGGGCTTGATAAATCAAGCCCCTACATAAGAAAAACCAAACCTGTACAATTTAAATAGGTGGGCTTGATAAATCAAGCCCCTACATAAGATAATCCAAACGCATATAAGAGAAAAATCAAAACCGTTTAGTTCATTTATATATTCAAAAAGGTGGGCTTGATAAATCAAGCCCCTACATAAGAAAAACCAAACCTGTACAATTTAGATAGGTGGGCTTGATAAATCAAGCCCCTACATAAGAAAAATTAGACCTCTGCAATATTTATAGACCGGTATGTTTTTTTTTGTTAGAATACGTGGCTTGTTGAGACGGGGAAGATCTTTATTAATAATTTTTTATTGAAAGGAGGAACATGAAGATCAAAAAAAATCTTTTATTCATTTGTTTGTTTGTGGTCATTCTCCTTTTCACAGCCACCTCATCAGCCCGGGTTACCCCTACCTATGCCATTGTTAACTGCAAGATTATTCCTGTTACTGGTTCACCTATCGAGAAAGGAATCATCATCATCCGCGATGGACTTATCGAATCCTTAGGGCCTCAAGGAAAAATTTCAATTCCAGAAGATGCTGAAATAATCAAAGCTGAAGGCCTGTTCGCCTATCCAGGCTTGATTGATGCCCATACAAATCTCTTTCTCGAGCTTCCTAAAGAAGAGCCAAGAAGACCAGGGACTAGGAGAACATCGGCCGCTGAACCCCGGCAAAAGGAGAAAGCCCAGCATCCTGATTTAATGGCTATTAAGTTTTTAAAACCCAAAAAAACTGCCGTAGCAGACCTGCACAAAATCGGAATCACAACTGTCCTGGTTGTACCTGGAAGAGGAATCTATTCCGGCCAAAGCGTTCTCTTGAATGTCAACGGAAACAAAGCAGCACCGATGGTTATAAAAACTCCTGTTGCTCTTCATGTGAATTTTACAACCGCGCGCGGAACTTACCCTTCCAGCTTGATGGGAACAATGGCCTTTCTCAGACAATCTTTTCTGGATACTGAACATTACTCGTCCTACAAATCTCAATTTGCAAAATCATCTCGAGGCCTTAAACGACCGGAATATAATCCTTTCTTAGAAGCTCTTTCACCCTATGTAGTTAAAAAAAACCCCGTCTTTTTTAATTGTGCCAACTTGGAAGACATCAAGCGTGCTCTTGGACTTATCAAGGAATTCAAGCTCAACGGCTTTCTCACCGGATCAAATGAAGCCTGGAGAGTAGCCGACCTTCTCATCAAGAATGCTAAAGTTCCACTTCTTGTTTCTCTCAATTTCAAGCCTCCAATGACAAGCATTTATGTCAATCAAGGTGAAGAACTAAAGAAAAAAGCAGAGGAAGAAATTTATCCTGCTAATGCTGCGAATCTCCATAAAAAGAGATTAATGTTTGCGCTTACCTCCCAGGGACTTAAAAAACCATCAGACATTCCAAAAAACGTCCAAAAGGCGATTAAAGCAGGTTTACCTAAGGAAGAAGCTCTCAAGGCTATGACCATTATCCCCGCCAAATTCCTGGGAGTGAGCAGTTTTCTGGGAAGCCTTGAACCGGGAAAAATCGCCAATATTATTCTTACTTCTGGTGAAATCTTCGATGAAAAAACCAGGGTGGAAAGAGTTTTTGTCGACGGTATATCCTTTGAAATCAAAAAGCCTCCCAAGGGAGAGAAGCCTACAAAAGTGAATATTGCTGGAAAATGGAGCGCCACAGTCTCCAGTCCCATGGGCGAGTTGGAAACGATCCTCGAACTCGAACAAGATGGAAACGAAATCAGCGGAAGCATCTCATCGAACATGGGTAAATGGGAAATAATAGAAGGGATTTTAAGCGGAAATGAACTCGCCTTAAGCATAGAAGCTACAATAATGGGAGAGACGATGGATATGACTTTCAGCGGGACAGCAGAAAACGACTCTATAGAAGGAACAATGGCTGTCATGGAATGGAGTATGGAGCTGAAGGCAAAAAGAATCCCTGAAGGGGAATTTTAAAGGAGAAAGAGCCATGAAGAAAAAAACTATTGGTTTCATTTTAGTTGTGAGTCTGGTGATTTTTTCAAGTTTTTCCTTCGGACAGGATCTCCTGATAAAGAACGGTACCATACTGACGGTTACCAAAGGAAAAATACTAAAAGGAGACATTCTAATAATCAAAGGCATCATAAAGCAGATTGAAGAGAACATCAAAGGACCTAAAGGAATAAAAATCATAGATGCATCAGGAAAATTTGTTATTCCAGGTATAATCGATTCTCACACGCATATAGCCCTCTCAGGAACAAATGAAAATGCGGAAGCAATAACCGCCGAAGTCAAGATGCGGGATGTTCTCAATGCTGAAGACCGTTCCATCTATACGGCAATATCAGGTGGAGTTACGATGGTTCATACCATGCACGGCAGCAGCAACCCGATAGGAGGCGAGAACATAGTCATCAAGACGAAATGGGGAAAGACTTCGGAAGAGATGATCGTTCATGATGCTTACAGGACCTTAAAATTTGCCCTGGGTGAAAATCCCAAGAGGTCTAATTCTCCTACCTTGGGAACTCCTCGCTATCCACAATCCCGCATGGGAGTGAATGCCATTATCCGCCGTGAGTTTCTAAAAGCAAAAAACTATATGGAACAGTGGGACCGGTATCTAAAAGCGAAAAATTCCAAAAAACCTGCAAAGAATTTGATCGCGCCTAGAAAGGACTTAAGGATGGAGCAACTGGCAGATGTGCTTCGCGGGAAAATGGTGGCCCGTTGTCACACCTATAGAGCTGATGAAACCCTGGAATTCATTAAACTTTCCAAAGAATTTGGGTTCAAGATTGCCTGTTTCGAACATGCATCTGAAGCATTCAAAATAGCCAGGGAGCTAGCTGAAGAAAAAATTGGTATCTCCGTTTTTCTTGATAGCTGGGCCTATAAGGTCGAAGCTTCTGAAGGGATTGCTTACAGTGCTGGCTACTGTACCAAAAAAGGAGTTCTTGTTTCCATAAATTCTGACAGCGGGGAGAGAATCCGGCGGTTGTTCAACGATGCGGCAAAAGCCATGAAGTATGGCGGCCTCTCTGAAGAGGAAGCCCTGAATCTCGTAACCATCAATCCAGCCATCCAGCTTGGTGTGGAAAAGATTGCCGGGAGCCTTGAAGTCGGAAAACATGGAGATATTGCCATCTTTAACGAGCATCCTCTTAGCGCCTATACCCTTTGTGAAATGACAATTATCGAGGGGGAGGTCTATTTTGATCGAGCTCAGTATCTAAAAGAGAGAGAAGAAATGGAGAAGAAAAAGAAAAAAGAAGAGAAAAAGAAAGAGAAAAAGGGAGGGACAAAATGACCAAGAGAACCTTCGTCTTTGCTGTAATTCTCATCATCTGTGCTTCCTTCTGTTTGACTCAAGAAAAAAGCCCGAGCGTTATTGCTATAAAAGGCGCAAGCATTATCCCTGTTGTAGGTGAGGATATTACTGAAGGGATCATTCTTATTAAAGACGGATTAATAGAAGCTGTGGGAAAGAACATTGATATCCCTGCAGGTGCAAAAATCATAGAAGCAGAGGGCCTTTTTGCCTATCCAGGCATGATCGACGGCTCATGTTATCTAGGCCTCCAAGAGATAAGCTCTATAAGAGCAACCGTGGATTACAAAGAAACAGGCAGAATCAATCCTCAGGTACGAACAGTGGAAGCTCTGCGACCTGACTCCATGCATATTCCTATCTCACGGTCAAACGGGATAACAGCCGCCCTTGTAGCTCCTTCTGCCGGGCTCATTTCAGGCCAGAGTGGTTTGATCAGGTTGGTCGGCTGGACTCCTGAAGAGATGATAATAAAAAGTCCAATAGCCATGCATATCCAATTTCCTTCCTTGCCTCGGTTAAGGAGGAGAAGAGAAACACAACCTCCAGAGCAGGCTTCTAAACAGGTTAAAGAATTAAAGGAAATCCTGAAACAGGCTCGCTATTATCAGAAAAGAAAAGATGCAGCCAAAAAAAACTTGAGACTTCATTTGCCTGAGTTTGATGAAAAATTAGAATTTCTTCTTCCTGTGGTTAACGGCGAACTTCCTGTCATGATTTCTGTTCACGCCGATAAAGATATCAAGGCAGCCATCAAATTCGTCAAAGATGAAAAGCTCAAAGCGATATTCTTGGGTGTCACTGATGGATGGAAGGTTGCTGAGGATATAAAAAAATCAGGCATTCCGGTTATTTTCAGCTCTCTTAATTCAGTACCTCCCAAATGGGAAGACGGCTATGATGCTTTTTACAGGAATCCTGGTGTACTGGCAAAAGCTGGCGTCAAATTTGCTTTTTCCTCAGGGAGTGCAAGCTTAGCCAAGGATTTACCCTATCATGCAGCAAAAGCTGCTGCCTTTGGCCTGGATAAAAAAGAAGCACTTAAGGGAGTAACGATTTACCCTGCCCAGATATTTGGTGTGGACAAAATGATGGGGAGCCTGGAAAAGGGAAAGGTAGCCAACATTGTCCTCGCCGATGGAGACATACTGGAATTAAGAACCAACATCAAGCATGTTTTTATTGATGGAAAAGAAGTCGATACATCCAGCATATACACCGAACTTCTCGAAAAGTTCAAGAAAAGATAGGAGGAAAGAGTAGGATCGCGCCTCAACTTCTAAAAAGCGTGTCTATCTCTATATAATATTTTTCTTGACAGCATATTTTCTATTAACTATTAGATATAGTTAAAAGGAGAAGGAGATACCATGAAAAACAAAACTTTCCGTTTTAGCATTCTCTTAATTGTAGTCGTATTCTTTTTGGCCGGGCTAAATTTTTCGGCTCAAAAGAGCAAACTTTTCAACTATGACGTATTAATAAAAAACGCAAGAGTGTTTGATGGATCTTTGAAACCTGCGTTTAGGGCAGATGTGGCTGTTAAAGACGGCATGATCGTAAAGGTAGAAAGGTCGATCAAAGGATCAGCAGCTAAAGTGATAAACGGCAAAGGACTTTATGTGACTCCTGGTTTCATCGATCTTCATACGCATGTCGATAGGGGAATGTATTTTGCGGAAAACAGGGCATGTCTCAATTACTTAAAGCAAGGGGTGACAACAGTTATAGTCGGGCAATGCGGTTCCAGCGCCTGGCCAATTTTCGAGAAAGCAGAAGACGTTATGAAGGTTTGGTCAAGAGAAGGAATCGGGCCCCACGCGGCTTTGCTTGTCGGACATGGAACAGTGCGGCAAATTGTGATGGGGATGGAAGAAAGAGAGCCAACGGCAGAGGAACTTGAAAAAATGAAGGCTCTCGTAAAGGAAGCCATGGAACAGGGAGCCTATGGTCTTTCTACTGGGTTGATTTATCAACCTGGTTCTTTCGGAAAAACAGATGAAGTCATAGAATTGGTAAAGGTCATCGCTCCCTATGGCGGAATATACCACTCCCATATCCGGAATGAGAGTGATAAACTCCTTGAAGCAGTAAAAGAGGCTATAGAAATATCAGATAAATCAGGTGCTCCAGTCCATATTTCGCATTTTAAGGTTATGGGCAAGAAGAACTGGGGTCTTGTCAGAGAAGCCTGCGCCATCATAGAAGAGGCCCGTGCTAAGGGGATTAAAGTCACTGCTGACCAGTATCCTTATCAATTCTCAAACGGTTATCCATACTCAAGTCTAATTCCGAGATCAGCCTGGCTGGGAATTGAAGAAACAGAAGGCACTGAAAGAGTAGAAACCGAAAGGTTGACATCAGAGGATGCAGAAGCGATTTTTAACCATCTCAGAGATTCTCAATTGATTGAGCTCTATAAAAAAGTTACCCCTTACTATCCTGTCTCTGAACGCCATCTACAGTTTCTCAACGAAATTCCCAGAGATAGGCTTGTAAGGCTTGTTTCCAGGAGTTTAATCAGGCCCGGAAATTTCAGGGGGCCAGGCAATACAAAAGAAAGGGGGATGTTTTTAGCGAGGATGGCAAATCCAGAAGAGGCACAGAAGATCCGGGAGCAGATCAGAGAGTACATAGTTGACGGTAGGGGCCCGGAAAATATCATTGTTGGCATTTGTGTGGAGAAAAATCTTGAAGGAAAGTCTTTAAAACAAGTTGCGGCTATGAAAAGAAAATCCGTAGAAGATACAGCCATAGAACTGGAACTTATGGGAGCAAGGTGCGTCCCTCTCCGCATTGGCGAAGAGGATATCGAGTATATCATGAAAAAAGACTATGTGGGCACAGGAAGTGATGGAACTGCTCCCCCTTATGGCATAGGACTCACCCATATCCGTTCTTATTCTACGTTTCTTCATAAAATTAAAAAATATGCCCTTAAGCGAAAGTCCGTCTCCGTTTCCCATGTCATTCGATCTCAAACATCGCTCGCGGCAAAAATCATGAACTGGGATGATAGAGGTTGGATAAAGAATGGATACAAAGCTGATATAGTAGTCCTTGATCTGAATAACATAAAAACCAGGACTTCTATTTCTAATCCCCAAGCTTACAGCGAAGGAGTCAAATACCTGCTGGTCAATGGTGAAGTTGTTCTGGACGGAGGAAAGTGGACAGGAAAGCTCCCCGGGAAAGTCATCAAGCTTAAAAAGTGATAAGGCAGGAGACAGAACAGTCAATTTTAGGAAGGTTTGATTTATCTGGGTAGCACTTCCAAATCTGTGATTGTAGAAGGTTACATTCTGTAGGGGCTTGATTCATCAAGCCCACCGCTTTTATAGATAGACAAATCATAAGGAGGCATGATGAGAGATAAGTTTTCGAGAAGGGATTTTCTTAAAACGGGAATTGGCATCGGAGCAGCCTCGATGCTCGGAGCAGGAAAAAATCTAGCTGGAGAAGAGAAAAAAGTAGGAAAGATGTGTGTAGTATCCAGTAGAAATGGTCTAAGAACCGCAGAAAAAGCTATGGAACTTCTCAGGCAAGGGAAAGATCCATTGGATGCGGTTATTGCTGGGGTTAACATTGTTGAAAATGATCCCAAAGACACGTCTGTAGGCTATGGAGGACTTCCTAATGAGGAAGGTGTTGTCGAGCTTGATTCTTGCGTCATGCATGGCCCCACCCATAATGGCGGAGCAGTGGCCAGCATTAGAAACATAAAGAATCCATCCAAGGTGGCCAAACTTGTCATGGAAAGAACTGACCATGCGCTTCTTGTCGGAAAAGGTGCCCTGAGATTCGCTAAAGCTCATGGTTTCAAGGAAGAAAACCTCCTGACAGACAGAGCAAGAGAGATCTGGCTTCAGCGTAAGGAAATGCTCTCAGACAAGGATTTTTGGTTTGCGCCTAAACCTGAGAAGCTCGAGAAAGAATTGGAATCCTATCTTAGTTCCTATGGAACTATCAACTGTTGTGCCCTAGATGCTTCAGGCAATCTTGCAGGTGTGACAACCACCAGCGGGTTCTTCTTTAAGATACCGGGAAGGGTAGGGGATTCACCGATTATAGGAGCAGGCCTTTACGTTGATAATGATGTCGGAGCAGCAGGCTCGACAGGAAGAGGAGAAGCAAATATCCTTAACTGCGGAAGTTTCCAGGTGGTTAATTTCATGAGCAGAGGTTTTTCTCCAGAAGAAGCATGCCTCAAATCATTAGAACAAATTTCCGACAAGTCAAAGCTTCTTCCTCACCTTTTAAACGAAAAAGGCCTTCCTCGATTTGGCCTAAACTTTTATGCCGTCAATAAAAAGGGTGAATATGGGGGAGGTTCCATGTGGAGCGGCCGAAACTTTGTTGTCCACGACGGGAAGGAAAATAAATTAATACCTACCGCTTATCTTTATAAAAGAAAGAGCTAAAGCTTAATTAGAAGATATTATTTCCTCTTTTGCCCCGCATATTAAACAGCTTCAACAAGGGAATTATTTATTTCGTCAATGTTCCTCTAAAACAATTTTGGGGGTATTTGCTATTCTTTTATTATCAGCTATTTACTTTGGATATCAATAACTTACATAAATTTTTAATTAACACTGTTTAACATGATTTCGCATGTTTTTCTATGCTTTTGGTCATAATTTGGTCATAAAAAGATTACTTAAAAGTCGTCATTTTTAGGTCACTTTCTAGTTGACAAAACTAAATTGAATTAATATTCTTGAAGTATAAAAATCAGAAAAGTTGGGGAAAATTAAAATTTGATATTTTCCTCAAAAATAAAAAAGGAGAAATGATAATGTCTAGGTGGGATGATGATTTTAAAAACCATCAAATTCACAATAATCTTCAATCTGTCAGTAATTTATTAAAAGAAATAAAAAATTTTGATGATCAAGATCCTGAAATTTTTGAAGAAATAGATAGATTAAACCAAATTATAAGATATGTTCCAATTGTCTTTGGTAAGGTGGATCCCGTTATGATTCCTCTAAAGATAATCGATGAATTAAATCAAATTATAATAAATATTACTGGTGATTTAAATAATTATAAAAATACGAAAGATAGGGCCCAATTGATAAACGCAAATGGGAGGGCTGAAAATTTGCTAGTGAAAATTTCGAATTTAATCATTCCATCAGATTATGCGGACATTAAAGGTGTTCGCGAGGCGACTTCATCTCTCCGAAAATCAGTTGGCCAATATATTAGAAATATAAAAAATGAGGAAAATAATTTTAAAAAAGGAATAAAAGGATTTGAAGGTAAAACTAATGAATTAAGCGCTACTATTGATAATCAGAAAACAAGGCTCGATGAAGCAATAACTCAATTCCAACAGCAGTTTTCACAGGCTGAAGAACAACGAAGAGGACAATTTACGCAATCTCAAGAAAAGTGGACTCAAGAATTTACTGTGGCAGTTGAAAAAAGAAAAACTGAATTTACACAAGAGCAAGAAGATCTTAAACGGGCCCAGGGAGAATTTATAAACGAAATAAACAATAAGAAAGATAGCTTTGAGAATGAATTGAAAACCAAAAATGAACAGTTTATCAAGGAATTATCTGCAAAAGTAGAGAGTTATATTAAAAAATTTGAGGACTATAAAAAACGTGCCCAAGAATTAGTTCATGTAATCGCTGATACAGGAATGGTTGGGGGATATCAAGAATTTGCAAATAAAGAAAGAAAGGCTGCCCTATTGTGGAAAATCGTTGCAGTTTTGTCTTTTATGGGATTAATTGGTTTTGCTATAGTCGCTTTTTATATTGTTCTACAAGGCGAAATTAAATGGCCTTTAGTTGCCGGAAGAGTATTTGTTGCCTCCACGTTTGGCGTATTGGGTGCATATGCGGCAAGATTGGCTGATAGGCACGAAGAAAAAGAAAAAATAAATAGGAGAATGGAACTAGAATTAGCATCTATAGATCCGTATTTAGTCGGCCTTCCCGAAGAAGTTATACATAAATTAAAGGCGTCATTGGCAGAGAGGCTTTTTGGGGGTAAAGAACCTATCAAAATTAAGAAAAAAGAAGAGATTTCTGGAACTTCTTTTGATTTAGTAAAGCAGCTTGTAGAAACGTTGAGAGATTTAATCAAAAAGGGTGAGCCCAGCTAAAGTTGGGATTTTATTTATTATATTTTGGTTTTTCTTTCTTAATAATTTTCTTTTCTTCTCTGCGAGCTTGATCAATTGATTTAAACTGTTTTGTTTGAAATTGTCGGGCTCCTTTAATAGGATCTTTTCCTCCTAGCAAGTGCTCTTTTAGACGATCATCAACTCTGCCAAGTTTTGCTATGCCCGTGTAAAGATTTGTTTCCCCTGCATTCTTCAGTTTATAGACAATTGGCTTGTTTTTGAGAATTTTCTCAATGTTTTTCTTACTAAAGTTTCGTTTTGGCGAGAATTTTTTAGTTCCCATAGATCACATCTCCTTTTGTAATTGAATGATTTATTATTTTGTTAAAATTGAATTTCTAATAACAGAAGATGCACTTTCTATAAAAGCTTTTTGAGCATCTTTAATAGAAAATGGGGATAAATCTCTTATTTCTTCATGGATATTATCAAGCCAATAAAGATATATTTCCATTGAGTTTTCCCAATCTGGGTGTAATGATATCTCTTTATTCTCCTTATTCCATATAATCAAATTTTTCCTTTTTAAATAATCAAATAGTATCAATAAATCCTCTTGATCAAGATGAAAGTGTCTTGAAATAACACTATATTTGATTTTTTTGTCTTTTCCTGAATCAACTAAAAATTTAACGATCCTTATAGATATTTTGAATATACCGGAGAGCTCCACTAGATCTTTGGCTGGAAGAAAATTAGCGGGGGGGACATAAATATCTTCAGCATATTTTTTCACGCTTTCTAAGACCCTTTCAGCCTCTAAAAGAAAACCGCTTATTTTCATGGGCAAGAAATAAATATCTCCTTCTTTAGAATGTGATGTTTTCGGGATATTAAATTTTTTGTCATATCTTGAAACTATTTGATATTGTTCGGGCCTATTAGGATGATTTCTCTCAAAATAAATCCTTCTTCCTTTTTGACCTGTTATCTCATAATATGATTTTAAGGTTTCCTTCCAATTTCGATTTAAGTGCTTATTAAGAGGAAAAAGTCTATAGTTACTGTTTTTTTTGATATTTGAATTATGGAAGGCCAACCAAGAAAGGAAAAAGTTGTCTTTATCTATACGCGCTTTTTTATCCTTTCCCTTTATAAAATGATAGAGACACGAAGCACAATGACATTTATACGAATGAGTCTTCCCTTCTTTTAAATCGCGATAAATCTTCTTCAAAGTTTCAAGTGTCACAATTTTCTTCTTTGAATTGAGCACTATATTTTGTTGTCTCATTTATGATACATCCAAAATATGGGAAAATCAAGATTAATAACGGAGGCGAATATTGTTTAATCGAATCAAAGCTTATCGGTTTTTAAAGAATAAAACCCAGGATGATTTGATGACTCAAACCAGAATTGACCAATCAAGAATATCAAGAATTGAAAGGGGTATTCTTAAACCTACGGATGAAGAGAAGCAAAAATTAGCTAAAGCCCTTAAAACAACGGAAGGGGAACTCTTCAGAAAAAATTAAGAAATTGGAAAAAAGGTTTTTGACGCTTACGGAAACTTCTGAATATATGAATCTGTCTGCAAGTCTTTTATATAAGCTGGTTGAGGCTAAGCAGATTCCTCATACCAGGATTGGCCGGAAGATTCTTTTTGATCGTCAAAAACTTGAGAAATACATCGATGAGAATAGTTTTGGGGTCGAAGATTGGGATGAAAAAGCTAAGGAGATGTTGGAATGAAAAGTAAAACATTTGGGCGGCGGGGTTGTGGTGGTTTGGTAGTCCCTTCCATTATGATCTTTGCTGCCCTTCTTATAAAAAGGGACGGAATCATTGGAAAGCAAAACTCGCAATGAGAAAGCATATAAGCCGAAGAAGCCATTTCAGGCGGTCGAAGGAATTGGGACTCCGCCCTGGAGAAAATTAGATATGGGTGCAATTGGAATCTTTATGGAATTTTATAACAAATTTAATGGGTTTAATCGATATAATCTTTCGCTCACCTATCGAGAGGTTAATAAAAAGATGTCCTCTTTAATCTTTACGCGGTTTCTTTGGCAGCTCATAGGCTTTGGATTCCTTGATATAAGAAGGACAGGCCGATTGATGAGAAATTGTTCCCTGTACGGGATCAGCAACCGTTGGAGAGAACTCAACACAGAGCCAGAAAAATTAATCAAAATCGAACAACTTCTCAAACAAATTAAGCTTTTAATGAGGAAACCCGGAAGCCAAAAGAAAAGGATGGAAATATGGAAACTGCGGAATAAGATTTTGAAATTAGGGAAGCATCCGCAGATTAAGCATGTCCAGTAGATGGTAAATATATATAAAGGTTATCACGTGGTGATATTAAGAATAAGGAAGTTTTGTCACGTGGTAACGCTGTTAAGGGAATATTTTATCACGTGGTGACAAAATTTTATCACAGTGTGATGCTGAAAATATTGTTTGGTGAAATGATGATAAATCAAAAACGCACTCATGCCTCTTCGATGCTTAAAGTGGGATTCTCTGGCCTCCAGGGGAAGGTAGTTGACATAATAGATATTCTGCGACACAAAGTTATTGCAAATAAACAGGTTATACCAGTGGGATATTATTCTCGGGAAAGCAGGGAAAAGCTGAGATTTTGTCCCATTATGGGTCATATACGGGCATTATTTCCCATTTCGAGGTCAATTTCAGGCAATTTTAGACTGCTTTGTCCTATTAATAAAAGGACACTGATGGGACATTTGTCCCGTCATGGTGAGGTGAATCATGGACATTTATGAGATTGATAAGAACAGCATGGAGAAGATCAGGATAGCCCTGACTGAATTTAAAGGCCATAGACTCCTGGATATCAGAGTTTATTACGATGCATCAGAGACAAGAACTCCTGACTTCAAGCCTACAAAGAAAGGCATAACAATCCCTATTGACTTGGTGAGAGAGGTGAAAGAGGGCATTGACAAGGCGCTGGCTGAAATAGAGTCCGAGACAGGGCCGGAATCAGGCGAGAATGGTCTAGAGAGGCCCCAGGGGGCAAGATCAGGATAGGGGTAAGGCAAGGTGTTATGGACAAGCTAAAAAAGACAGATAAAAGACGGATACGACACAGGCATGGAGGTTACACATATTTGACCACTGGAGAGTTACCAGAGTATCGGCAATATATCAAAAAATACCTGACTGACGTCCGAGAAGGCATGATTAAAGACATAGGCCCAGAAGAGAAGGACTTGACGACTGCGCAGATCATTCTCGTTGATAGGCTGATATCGCTTCTGGGTGTGATTAGGCTGATTGAGGAGAAGGCAAAGGAAGACGGAGTTTTCAGAGGGCGAGACTTAATTCCAAGTCTCAAGGCTTCTTATATTGCATATAACAACACAGTGAGGTTGACGCTTGAGAAGCTGGGGATAGACAAGAGAATGGGAGATCGAGTCCTTACACCATTGGAGATAGCGACTGAATTTGATAAGGAGAAGAAGGCAAGGGAGAAGAAAAATGAATGAGACACTAAAAACTTTCGATTATATCTATGAGGAAAGCAAGGAAGGAAACACTATCAAAGTGTTCCGATTCATAATCCAGAAAGATGAAGGTCAGGTTTTTATCCGCATAGAGGAATATGGGTCACCAGGAGGCAAGCCGGGTCCTTTTATGTGCAAAGGTTTGCGTGGACTCAATCTAAAGCCTGAGATTTTGCCAGATATGATCTCGGCTCTTAGGAAAATAATCTCCAGGATATCAAAAAAAGAGTCCAATATAATAGAGAAAAGCAAGCGCATCCTGATTTTCGATGCAGGTGCTTACGGATCAGCAGCGGTTCGGCCGTTTACGATTAGGTTCCAAGACTACCCTTCAAGAGGACCCTCTGTCATAATAAAACGGCAACAAAAGGACTCGAATTTACCCGCTTGCCAGCAAGAATGGCATAGTCTGCAGTCCGATCGTAGTACCGGGAGAGCCAGAATACCTATCAATGTATTGCCTAAATTTATCGACGCTCTGCAGCAGGCCCAGGAAATCTTAGAGGAGATAGAAAAATGAATATCATCGAAGCGCTGCATGGCGATAATTGCTTCAAGCCTCTATTCAAGGATATAGAGACCTGGCACTCATGGGAGGTCTATCTTCAAGCGCTGTTCGGTCTGCCGATTGAGGACAAGAAGGACAGGAAGTTATTCAAGAGCTGCACAGGACTAAAGTCTCACGCAGGCAAACAGGTGAAGGAGTCATTTGTCATCTGCGGCCGGCGATCAGGCAAGAGTTTTGTCTCTTCAATCATCGCTGTTTACATAGCGACGTTTAAGGACTGGTCTAGGTTCCTGAGTCCCGGAGAGCGGGGATACATCTTCATAATAGCCAATGATAAGAGCCAGGCGCGGATTGTCAAAAATTATGTGTCAGGCATTCTCAAAAGTCAGGCGAGTTTTCAACGGCTGGTCTCAAAGGACTTGACATGGGAAGTAGAGCTAAAAAATCAGGTCTCGATCATGGTCAAGACCGCATCTTTCAGGACTCTTAGAGGCTATACTTTACTGGCAGCTATCCTTGAAGAGATCGCCTTCTGGCGCAGTGAGGAGTCGGCAAATCCTGACAAAGAGATCTTGGCTGCCGTGAGGCCGTCGTTGGCCACGATTCCCGACTCGCTTTTGATTGGCATAAGTACGCCTTATTCGAGAGCTGGTGTTCTCTTTGAGATGTGGAAGAAGCACTACGGAAAGTCTGGAGGGCCTTTAATTTGGAAGGCAAAAACAACTAGCATGAACCCTACGATTGACACTCAGATTATCCAAGATGCGTTGAAAGACGATCCGAGCGCTGCCCGGGCTGAATGGGAAGCTGAATTTAGAACAGACATTGAGGCTTTTTTGCCTCCTGAGGTTATCGAAGTTGTTGTCATTCCTGGACGCTATGAGTTGCCTAAAATTAAGGATTGCAAATACTCTGCCTTTGCCGATCCCAGTGGCGGAAGGCAGGACTCTTTCACTTTGGGAATTGCGCACAAGGATAAAGACGGCAAGATTGTCCTGGACGTTCTTAGAGAGCGACGGCCGCCATTTCAGCCTAAAGTCGTTGTCTCGGAATTCTCAGAGACTTTAAAAGCCTATGGAATCACTCAGATTGAGTCGGATCGATATGCCGGCGAGTGGGTTACTGAGGCTTTTCGTGATCATGGCATTCGGGTTAAAAATAGCGAGTTATCAGCATCAGAAATTTATCTCTCTTTCCTTCCTTTAATTGCAAACGGGACTATTGAGCTACTGGATAACAAGAGGCTCAAGGCGCAGCTGGCGGGCTTGGAGAGAAAGACAAGGTCTGGCGGTAAGGACTCAATCACTCATTATCCCGGCGGTCATGATGACCTGGCAAACGCGGCGGCCGGTGCTTGTGTTATGACTTCCAAGCCAAAAATTAGTCCCAGGATATGGCGGGTGGATGATTCAAGGCGAGGCTTTGGAGGCTTTAAGGAGACGCCCAAACCTGGATTTAGATAAGGAGGTAAAGAAATGGAGAAGAAAGAATTTTTATTCGATATCAAAAAGCTGTCGGACGATGGCGAGCTTTCGGGCTACGCAGCTGTGTTCGGAATTGTCGACTTAGGTGGTGACATAATCGAGCGTGGCGCATTTAAACAAACGATCAAGGAGCATGATGGCGTTTTTCCGATGACCTGGTATCACGATGTGCGAGATCCGATCGGCGCGGTTAAAGTGCGCGAAGATGAACATGGATTATTTATAAAAGGGCGATTAAATCTTGCTGTGCAGTCGGCTAAAGAGAAGCATGCGCTTATGAAACAAGGTGTCATAAAGGCCCTCTCCTTTGGGTTTGATACCGTGAAACATGAATGGGATGAGATAGGCAAGCAAACGATAAGACATTTGAAAGAAGTTAAACTCTATGAGGTGGCGCCCGTTCTTTTTCCGATGCAGCTACAGGCGCAGATCACAGATGTTAAATCGTTCGAGGATGGCTCGGTTGGTGCGACGTTCAATACATCCGGACCTTATGCGGCGATCATAAAAACGCTCAGCGAGATGAATGCGGCATTGAAGAAAGACGAGAAGAGCGATAAGAAAGAGCCGCTCAGGCTCGTCTATTGAACGAGAACGGAGGCAATGAAAATGGTTAAAGTTAAAAGAAAATCTAAGGCCGAACGCGCAGGCTGGGAGGCATTGAAGCGCAAATTAGCAGATGAACGGCCACGCGAGGGTCGCGGGCTATGTGCCGCTTTGGGCATAAACCCGTTTAAGACGACTTTGTTAGGGCGCTGGGGGCGGCCAATGCGCCCTGTTGTGTTAAAAAGAAAAGGCGCAAAAGACAAGGAGATGATCTCGCTCACGGTCATGAAAAGCTGCTATGTGCCGGACGGGACAGAAAAATTCCCCGACCTCAGAGTAAGCCTGAATGCGGGAACTACTTATAGTATCCCCGTTTCCGTGGCTGAAGTGTTACTTAAAAAGAGATTGGCCGTGAGACGCAAGACGACCAGAATATAAAAGGAGGTAAAACAAATGAAAAACGTTGAAGCCTACAGGCGCTTGGCTAAAAAAGTCGCCGATTATAATCTCAGAGAGCTTAGCGGAGAGCTAAAGGAGGCGCAGAGAAAACAAAACACGCTTGAAGAGGAAGCTTTAAAGGCTGAAATTTTGGAAGATAAGAATTGGGAAGCAAAGAGGGATGAGGCGAGGCAAAACCGCGAGAAAGTCGATGCGATTAAAAAGAAAATCGATGTAAGCAAAGAGGCTGCTGGAATTCTACAGGAGCAACAGCAAAAGATTAGCAGGGCGGCAAAGAAAGAGGTGGAGGCGGAGTATCGGCCTGCCTTCGAGGCAAAAGCCAGGGAGCTGTTGAAGAAGGCGCGAGAGACGGAGAAAGTGGAATTGGAGCTCGAGCAGATCATAGGAGAAGCAAATAGTTTATGCAAAGAGCTTGATTCTCATTCGCCACATGCAATTGCGCTTGAGTCTATCATTTTTCATTCTCTCCGTCTCATCGCACACGGAGGTTATGGTCAGCGCGGCGAACTCTGCGATAGCCCTTTAATGAAATTTATAGAGGATTGCAAAGAGGCAGGCATCAAGATTGACTGAGTTTTATTACAAAGAGATCACCGACGACGAGGTCGATGCGCCGAAACTCGCGCGTGCGAAGTATGTGCTGGCGTATTGCCAAAAGGTCCTTTCGCTTTCTATGATCATTATCAAGTGGTGCGTTGAGATCGACAAAGCGACCTACGATAGCTGCGGTAAAAGTCCATTCGGCGAGGTGGTTAAAACGCTTAAGGGAATGAACGTGTGGCGAGAGGAGTTTGACGGCATGACGAAGTTGGTGAGCCAAAGAAACGTTATTTGGATTCGGGCCGATATCCCGGTTGATATGATCACTGAGACTGTAGCGCATGAGTGCAAACATGTTAGTGATTTTGCCCGTTATGGGATATTCAATAAGCAAGAAGAGGAAAGAAGGGCGGATAACTTTGGCCGGAAAGTAATGAGAGAGATCTGGGAATGAATAAAATTTTGGAGGTTTAAATGACAATCCTACCGCTAAAAGTCAATCTCTCCCCAGAGAGAAAGAAGGGAAAATTTTCCCCTTTTATCAATCAATTCTCCCGTTTCCGTAAATGTTGTTATTTTCAATGAACTCTTCGACATCGCTTTCAGGAATCAAAAACTGTTTCCCGACCCATATGCATTTTTTGAATTTCCCTTTTTTTATATACATGCGGATTGTCGGGATGCCGCATCTCAGAATCTCGGCCACCTCCGCGGTTGTCAGTAGTTTATCCTTCATTTCCATCGCTCCAAAAATGCACATGATACAGGAATCCACCATGGTCGTGTCAAGCAGAAATTTGGATGGGTAGGGGTTTGATAAATCAAACCCACAGATGGCAAAGGTTCTCAAATTGAGAAGCTGATAAAAAGCCAGCGAGTCAAAAGAATATCAAAAGCGTGAAATCACGCCTTTGAAAAAAGACTGGGGCGACTAAGGAGGTATGATTCATAAACCTGTAAATAAAATTTTACGGATTCTCCTTCTTCAAGAAAAAGTAGCCTGTCCCCATTTTTTGAAAACAAAGACTTGACAATAGTCATCATTTTTTCTATATTAACTTAGAGAGGCGAACATGGAAGATAAGTTAATCGAAGATTTAAAACAGGTCCTGGAAGAGAAAAAGTTATCAGCGATCACTGCTGCTATGTTTATCGAGGCTACCCCGAGGCAAGTCTATCGCTGGCTGAAATATGAGAATAGGCCGACTTTAATCTTCAGGAAAGCGATCAAACGAGGCATCGAGAGGATGAAAAAGCTGCCATAGGGGGAAGATGACACATACAAATACCATTAGTGGCATTGAGGTCGTCGCTCTATGGCGGTCTGAGAGGCTTGTTTATCAGGGGAGGTGAGAAATGACCAGAATTAAGTCCCCGCTTCATCCAAATATCGTAGTTCCGAAAGGTAAGTTCTGCGATTTGGGAATAGAGGCACAGGAAATAATAACCGCACACGCAGAAATCATCGTTAAAAAGATGGGAACGGGCAGTGAAGAGTTAGAAGGAGACCCCGTCAAGGCCACCATCGAACTGTTGGAGAAGGGGCTTCTGCGTATCGTTCATGTCGAGGAGTCTGGAGGAATTATCTTCGAACTTTTTAATTTTGAGACTGGGCAGTATGTTCAGCTTCGTCCCCAAACAGAACATTGAGAGGAGATGAGAAATGATCAAAAAAACCATAAAAACTGAGATGTATTTCCCGGTCAAAATTAAATACGATAGAAAGACTAATTGTTATGCTTCAATCTGCCCTTCTCTGGGTGTGGCGTCTCAAGGCAAAACCGAAAAAGAGGCAGAGACCAATATAAAAGAAGCCCTTGAATTATTCATCGTCGCTTATTTGGAGATAAATTTAAAAGTTAAAATTCCTTCGCCTTTTTTAAGGTGAAAAAGGAGGCAATAAATAATGAAAGAAAAAAACCAGACCAGCATGGAGGCCAAAGACCTAACCGAAAAACTCGTATTCGACATGGGAATGGAGCTTCTCAAACCAGTGATCAACAACCATCAGGACGAGTTGGATGAACTCCTAAAAAAGCGGATCGACGATTCGATAACAAACAAAGAGATTTTTGACCGGCTCATCGAATTGAAAAAAGAGACATGAATGTTAAAGAAAAAAGGGCCGATGACTCGGAAGCCAGTCGACCCGAAGCGCAAAGCCAAAGCCAAGCGCCTTTTGGATTCTAAACAACTTCTAAGCGAAAATCAAGAAATCCTATTGAAATTCGACAAGAACCATCCAGGCATGACGTTAGATGAGACCGATGCGGTCCTGACTTTTGTTCGCTGGCTGGAGGATAAAGATTATATCATTTTTGATGCGAAAAGGATGGTCAGAATGAGGCTTGAGGTCGGCTAAGAAAAATGGAGGTTAAGATGAAAAAATCATCAGAACTTAAAATGAGAGGCGAATCAATAACGTCTCTTTTCTTTACTGAAAAAAAGCCTCTGTTCATTGTCGCTGGAAAAAGTTGGCGAGGTGATCTGGATGATGAGATCGGAATCAAAACGAGCGAACTTCAATTTCGGCTTGAGATCCATTTGTCCAGGGAGAACCTGAAAAGGCTTTCTATTGTGATTCAAGAGCGATTAAAGGACAACGTTGAATCGGCGGTTTTTTCGCAGAACAGAAAACTTCATTTGAATCTAAAAAAAGCTGAATCTGCTTGATTCTTCCACCAGGGCCAGGCGAGATCCTGGCCTGAAATAGAGGGATTAAACAATAATAAAAAATAAAAGGAGGTAGATTATGAAAGGGTGGATATTGGCAAATATAATGTCGCTGTTGAACCTTTTAGCTTTAATTGCAATTTCTATCTTTGGAAGGAATTGGGTAAATAAAAAAAATGAGGAAATAAAATCTCTTTATTCTAAGGAACAATTCATTCATAAGCTTCAATTTGAAAAAGAATTCAAGATATATTTAAACTTATGGGAAAAATTAATTAGTTTAAAAAATTCGGCTGAATTAGTTACTCTCCATGATGCCCTTAAAACGAAGGGAGAGCATAAAAAAGAAATTGAAGGCCAAATAATTATAAAGTTAATAGACGATATTAATAATGTTAAAAGAACGACTGAGAACAATAGACCTTTTTATGATGAAGAGATTTATAATAATGCTTTAAAAATTATAGAATCAACAAAAACTTTTGTTGGCCGTTCTGAAGATCTTGGAAAAGAAAAAATTGAACATCTTTTAAAATTAGTTAAAAGTGAAAGTCAAATTTATAAAATAATTGACTCTATAGAAAAAGCTATTCGCAAACGAATTCGTAATATTGGGGAAGCAAAACTGATTGGATAATCTACCAACTTATGAATAAATAGAGGTGAATCATGGGAGTTTATAAAGTCAAAGATAAATATTACATCGATTTTTATACCGATGGCAGGCGGATCCGGAAGCCCGTTGGCAGCAAAAGGGATGCTGAAAATGCTCTGGCCGCTGTAAAGGCCGATATTCTGAGGGGAGAGTATAGATTCAAGGGCAGAGTTAGGATCAGATTTGATGATTTTGCTGAAGAATATCTTGAATATCTCAAGGTCAATAAAAAATCGTGGCATAGAAACAAGGCAAGCCTAAAGAGTCTCATACCTCATTTTAAGGAAATGCTACTCTCGAAAATAACACCAGCACATATTGAAGAGTATAAGAGAAAAAGATTATATGAAGATAAGGTGCAACCTAGCACAATTAACCGTGACCTAGCCTGTTTAAGGCATATGTTTAATATTGCAAAAAAGCTCAAGGATTATGATGGCGAGAATCCAGTCAAAGATGTTGATTTTTTCCAAGAAAGACAGTATGTGATGAAAATTCTTGATAAAGAAGAGTCAGACCGATTAATCAACGAAGCAAAAGATTATCTGAAACCGATGATTATTGTGGCCTTAAATACAGGCATGAGAAGGGGAGAGCTCTTTAACTTGCGCTGGAATGATGTCGATTTTGCAGAGCATTATATTTTTGTAAAAAAGACAAAATCCGGATTTATGAGAAAAATCCCGATGAATGATTTAGTGGCCGAGACCTTAAAGAACATTAAGCGAGAAAATGAATTTGTTTTCTGTAATCCAAAAACAAAAGACCGCCTTGCGTGTATTCAAAGGCCATTTAAGGCTGCGTGTAGGAAGGCCGCCGTTCCTGATCTCAGGTTCCACGATTTGCGGCATACATCAGCAACATACATGGTAACTGGAGGAGTAGATCTGGCAACAGTATCGCAGATTTTAGGACACAGCGATATTAAAATGACAATGAAATATGCTCACCCGACACCTGAGAATAAAAGGAATGCTGTCAATGTTTTGGCATCGGTTTTCGGCCCTGGGGAGAAAAAAGAAGTAGCCACAATCCGGTCACAAGAGCCAAAGAAGAAAGAGGTAAGCCCTTTATTATCAAATAATTAGATTATTTCGTCAATGTTCCTCTAAAACGTTAGTTCTATAACCCTGTTTCATGAGTTTTTTGGCGATTTTTTCTGCTGATTTCACGCTGCGCGCCTTGATTCTTACCCTGTAATAAGTATTAGAAGAAATTTTTATCTTCGAGATGTAGACATTCCTGTAGTTTTTCTGGAGTTTCCGTTTGAGGATTTTGGCGTTTTTTTTGATGCTAAATGATCCAACCTGAATAGAAAATTTCTGTGAAGATTTTTTGGGAGAGTATTTTTTCAGCACCTTAATCTTAACAGGTGCAACTCCTGAAATATCCAAGCCCAGCTTCTTTGCGCCGGCATAAGAAAGGTCGATGATTCGTCCCTTTATAAAAGGACCGCGATCGTTTATGCGCACTACAACTGATTTTCCGTTATTTAGATTTGTAACCCTGACATAAACTCCGAAGGGCAGAGTCTTATGCGCCGCTGTCAAAGCGTGCATATTATAAATCTCTCTATTTGAAGTGAGCTTTCCATGAAAGTCAGATCCATACCAGGAAGCAATACCTTTTTGGACATTCCCAGAACGGAAATAAGTTTGCCCTGCGCAGGATGTCAGAAGGATGACTGAACAAAGAATGAACAACAACCTCAACTTTTTAGATAGGATATCGGACATGATGAGTTCGTCCTTAAAGCAGACAGGCCTTGTTTTTCAATCCTCCAAACACTGGCAGAACATCAAAATTCTTTTTATCTTCTTTGAAAATGATTTAAAGTTTTACTCTTATTTAATTCCCTCGCCTTAAAATTAACCACATTCCTACATATTATGTCAAATCATACAGCGGACTTCTGGATATATCTTTTATTTTCTAATAGAATAAATTCTCGTGAAGAAGACAATTCATCTCATAAGGAAATTTAGCTTCTCAGCCATGTTTTCTGGAATTAGATGAAAAAAATTATCTTTTTTGCTCCCGCTTCCTTATATTACGCCTTTATATTCTATTTATCTTCAAGAAGCCATGATATCAAAATTGACATCCTCTTCTTCGATAAAGTAATTCATATTGTAGAATTTGCCATTCTGGGACTCCTCCTGTCCTTTGGCTATTTTATGAGTTTGAAATCTCCCCTTATGGTAAAGGCTGTGTTAACTATTTGCAGCGGTATTCTTCTCGGAGGCTTGGATGAATTCCATCAATATTTCATCCCTCGCCGTTCTGTTGAATTCTTCGATGTAATCGCAGATACAACCGGAATACTCATCGGCCTGTTGTTATATTATTATTTTTCGCGGTCTGCGAAAGGAAAGATTTTCGCTGAAAAATTATCATAATTATGACCATAAACTAGATCATGACAATAAGGAACCAAAATAGGGGATAGTAAAGAAAAAGTCTTTTATTCTCCCTCTGCTGCTGCGGGAGAAGTGAATATTCTCTTTCCAAGCTCCTGGTCAAGAGTAAATAAGCGGTTGCGATCCTCACCTAACAATCTAAGTTTTTGAACTATCTCATCAGCCGAGGATTCCTCCTCAACTTGTTCAGCCACAAACCACTGTAAAAAATTGTTAGTGGCCTGGTCAGCTTCGGATACTGCAAGAGTAACCAGGTCGTTTATCAGACCTGTTACCTTTTGCTCGTGCTCGTAAACTTGTTCGAAAGCTGCCAACGGCGAATCCCATTGTGCCGATGGTGCTGCAATAGAAGTCAGATTTACTCTGGCGGCTCTTTCATGGATGTAATCATAAAACTTCATTGCATGCACCAATTCCTCCCGAGTTTGCGCTAGCATCCATTTGGCAAATCCCTTGAGGTTTACTGATTCAAAATAAGCAGCCATCGAAAGATAAAGATATGAAGAATAAAGTTCTGCATTTAACTGTTTGTTTAAAGCATCTTGGATTTTTGTTTTTATCATATTAATTACTCCTCTTTTTATGGTTTAACCTTAAATCCCAGTTCTTCCAACTTTTTTATGACTTCATCCAAATCTTTCCCTTGTTTCTTACAGCCCTGAGGTATCGTTGTTACTTTACCCAGAATTTTCCTCGCTATTGGATTTGCAACACCAAAGAATCCCATCTCCTTTAAAACTCCTATAAGCTCAGGATAAGATTCTGTTAACTCATAAACATTTTTCTTTAAATCAATAAGTTTCAGCATCCAGTCTCTTTTCTCCTTCGAGCTTTTTAATTTCAGTTAAGTCCTGGCTAACTTCAAGAGTTCCTAGATAAGATCCTCCCTCATCTCTCACGGCAAAATATCTGATATACACAAATTTTCCCTCTTGATTAATCCAGAAATCAACGGTATCCCTCTTTCCCTCCTTAAAGGAGTTTAATATTTCCTCCACAGTTTCCAAACTTTGAGGAGGGTGGCAATTTTGTACCTTTATCCCGATAACGGATTTTGTTCGCAAGAAAATCCTTTCTTTATTATCGGAAAAATATCTGACTTTATCCTCATTATCCACAAACGTAATATCTACTGGCAGTGTATTTAAGATAGACATTAATTCTTTTAACCGGAGCTTCCCTGTCGGGAGACTAATTTCATTGTCTTCGAAAACTGGTTCTTCAATCAGAGCGCTTTTCAAATCCTTTACAAGAGCCTCGGTTTCCTTGGGTTTTTCCACAAACACATAACCTACTTCTTCACTTTCCCTCAGGATTTCAACCCAGTCGTTTGCACTCAATTTTTCAAGACAAGTCGGGAAAAGAATGTTCTCTTCTTTAAAAATCATCCCGGTTACTTCTTCTATCAATGGATCCAGGGAGTTTTTTGAGTATGGTTCCAGATCTTTGATATCTTTTATTTCTTCGACCGATGAAATTGCCTTTTTTAATAAATCTCTAACCTCATTATCCTTTCCCCACATAACCTTTGAAGGACCAGTAAATCCCTGTTTCTCCAAAAAAGGAAAAAGAACCAGCTCTTTTCTTGCATAGTGTATCTCTATACCTTTTAATTCATTCAGCAAATCATTTAGTTTCCTTTTTGTTCTGGAGAGTTCTTCCTTTCTCTCCTCTTTCAGTTTTTTAAGGGAATCAGCAATTTTTTCTATCTCTCGATTTTCTAACTTAAAGAGATAAACAGGATGAGATGGAGATGTTTCTTTAATAATGGACTTTTCCAGGGCTGATTGGAAAAGCAAGGCATGGACATTACAAAACTTTTTTATTTCTTCAGGAGAAAGCCCTTCATCAATAAGAGACTGCTCTATTTCAGCAATTTCTGTCGAGCTTGCAGTACCTATTTCCTTTTCAAACCTCTCTTTTGCTTTCTCAATTGTTAAACCTTCATGAAGTTTACGGATGATATCCTTCATTATTTCTTTCTTTTTCTGTTTATTCGGTATTTCAGTCATAGATCCTCCTTACTCAGTAAAAGATATGCCTAATTCTATGTTTAGGTTAAAGCTAATGTTTAAGTTTTGCTCTATTTGTGGTCCCTTTCCCTTTTTTTGGGTTTTAATTAAGAACCAAAAGACCCATGTTCATCACCTTGCGTTCAGGAATCAAATGCCCGTATTTATCATCATATCTTCATGGATTAAAAAAACAACATTTATTGCCGATCACCAATTCTCAGCAAGCAGTTCAAAGTATGCTTTGGCATGGGCACAAGCAGGACATTCATCAGGGGGTTCGTTGTCTTCAGCAATATACCCACAATTCGCGCATTTCCATTTTACAACCTCATCTCGCTTGAAAACCAGGCCATTATTAATATTGTTAAGAAGCCCCAAGTATCTTTTCTCATGCTGCATCTCTGCAACTGCGATAGATCTCATTGCCTCAGCAATCTCTGAAAATCCCTCCTCATCAGCTGTTTTTGCAAATTCTGGATACATGGTCGTATGTTCGTAATTCTCTCCTGCCGCAGATTCTTTAAGATTATCCGTAGTAGCTCCGATTAAACCCGCCGGGTAAGAAGCCTGAATCTCTGCCGCACCACCCTCCAAGAATTTAAAGAGCCTCTCTGCATGTTCCTTCTCGTTATCCGCAGTCTCTAAGAATATTCCACGAATCTGTTCATAGCCTTCCTTCTTTGCCTTTGAAGCAAAATACGTGTAGCGGTTTCTTGCCTGCGATTCTCCAGCAAATGCGGTTAAAACGTTCTTTTCTGTCATTGTTCCTTTTAGACTTTCCATTTATTTCTCCTTCTTTATTAATTTATTTACTTTATTCTTAATCTTTGCTTCCGATCCCCATTCTTAATTTATATTTTATCTATTCTTATTCAGACATCAAGAAGAACTTCGGCCTCTGGATTTTTTTCCTACATTTTTAGAGCAATCTTTACATATGCCTTTGAAGTATCCGTGGATTTCATCGATTCTGTGTCCTGATATGATACCTTTCTCTCCCTCTGCGTAGGCACATTTAAGATCGATATCTATAATCTGGCCACATTTTTTACAGAGGAAATGGTGATGGTAATCTGTATTAAAGTCATACCTGACTTCGGTTCCTGTAATAGTGACTCCAAAGACAAGTCTTTTTTCTAAAAAATTATTAAGGGTGTTGTAAACAGTTGTTAAAGAAAGGGTAGGAATATCATTGAGCAGCTTTTCGTAGACCATTTCGACAGTGGGGTGGTTATTCAAATTATTACTCAAGTATTCAAGAATTTTTAACCGCTGGAATGTGGGCTTTATGCCTTTTTCTTCAAGCAAAGTTTTTATCTTTTCCATATTTGTAATCATTTCAAGCTTGTAATGATTGTAATGTTAGGCAATAGCCTTGTCAAGCAAAAAATTATCTTAAAAAAATACCCCCCACTGTTATCCTTAAAGACTTTTGAACCATATAGCTTGACCCCTTTAAAGACATAATTGCCGCCCGAGTCTGTATGGTTCTTTTGCCTAGCGAAGGCTGTATAGTGAAAAAGCCGTGAGAAAGGCTGAGCGGGCATGGTTCCTCTCCGATGGAGAGGAGAGCGAAGCCAGGAGAATAAATGGGGCCGAGAATAAATGGAGCCAGGCTCCATTTTCTGTATGAGAATGTCTCCTTTCTTGCAAAATGGAGCCTGGCCCCATTTATTCTGCATTTATTCTGGGGACAAAAACAACGTGTTTTTGAGCTATATAGCCTGAGCTTCTTTAGAGAAACTTTATTAATTTTTCTTTTAAAATTGAGAAGGCCTCTTTTGGAGTAGAGCAGTAAAAGAAAAGTTTGAGATCCTCTGCAGAAATTGTTTTATGTTTTAAAAGTTCCTCAAAGTTTATGATTTTTCTCCAATATTCTTCCCCATAAAGCAGTATGACCACATCTTCGCGAGAAATCTTATTTGTCTGAACCAGGGTAAGCGTTTCAAAAACCTCATCCAGAGTGCCATAACCCCCGGGGAATGCAACCACAGCTCTTGCCTTATTCAGCATCCAAAATTTTCTCATGAAAAAATAATTGAACATAAAAGAGAGCTCAGGAGATATGTAGAGATTAGGTAATTGATCCTCAGGAAGAGAAATATTCATGCCTATAGATTTTCCTTCTGCTCGCGATGCCCCCCGGTTCGCAGCTTCCATTATGCCAGGCCCTCCTCCTGTGCAGACAACAAAATTTTTGCCCTTTTGCTTTAACTTTATAGCCCATTTGGCCAGGTTGTATGCAAGTTCTTCAGCTTCCCAATAGTACCTTGTCAAAGGAGAATCTTTCTCCTCAACCTTTGCCTTTGAAGAACCAAGAAAAAGAATTGTATTGTTGACCTTCAATTCATTCAACCTCTTCAAAGGCTCTAAATACTCACTTAAAATTCTCAAAGTGCGGGCTTCATCAGATTCTAAAAATTGCGAATTTTCATAAGCTTTTATTGTGGATTCACTTTTTTTCATATTATCCTCTTTCTAAAATTGGAACAAAAAGTCTATCTGAATTGTAAGATTAAAACAAGGATTTTCGGAGCCAGATTACCCTTGCTCGTTGTAATAAAAGCGGCAATCTAGTCTAGTTTCTTATTATTAACTTGATTCGTTCCATTCGCTCTAAGCTGGGTATTAATTCAATTCTTGCGGTTCTTGCTCTCATCAGATATTCTAGTTGACGTTAGGTAAGGTATAATATCAAGAATTTTCAGGCAAGGATGGAATAAAGATAAAAAATGAGGGCTGAGATTAAGCGAGGTGAAAACAATGCTTGAGTTTTGGAAAGCGATGAAAAAACAAAGATTTGAAGAAGAAGTCAAAAAAATCGAACATGAAATAAGCCGATCAAAAAGGTTCAATTATAGTTTTGGCATTTTTGTGGTAGATATAAGCAACAACGCTCCAAAGGGAATAAGCGCACTAATGCCCGGTAAAACTCTTTCCTTTCATTTAATGAAAAAATATATTCGTGGTTATGACAAGCTGTTTGGTCCTTTTTTCAGGAGATATTATATAATCCTTCCTCAATCAGATAGAAACGGAATCAATGCATTCAAACAAAGAATTCATAGGCTCGCCAAAGAATATAAATGGGGAGATTTGAGTATAGGTGAAGCGCTCTATGATGAAGATGGTGAAAATCCCCAAGCTTTATTAGACGCAGCCATAAGCCGATTATCAAGCCTGAATAATCCAGGCTAGTTAAAACCATTCTAAAAAAGATTATTGTCGGCAAACAAATTCAAAAGTTACGAGAACTATTTCAAATAAGTCAAAAAAAAACAAGGAGAAAAGGGGGCAAGCCCTTTTTATACAGGTTACTTTTTAGAAGAAAATTGCCAATCCACTTTCTTTTCTGCTTAGCAGTCTAACCTGGATTATTCATGAATTATAAAAGCTTTAAAGGTCTGATCCCAATATTTTGACTTCATATATATCCTGTGCTATCTATACAGAAGTTCAAAGGAAACGAAATGACGAAATGCCTGGAGAGTTTATCGGCCAAGGAATACCCTGGGCGGATCATAATCATAGGAAGAGATATTACAGGTAAAAATGAGATAGTAATCTATGCTATCACAGGAAGGTCTCTTTCCAGCCAGGCGAGAAAAATGCAGCTGAAGGATGACGCCATTTGGGTAAATCCCACAGATGAGGAAACGCTAAAAAAGGGAAACACAGACTTGCTGATCTATCCCGCCCTTTTATTCTCTAACGGAATTGCTGTAAGCAACGGTAAGCAGACTGCGGATATAAAAACCTGCCTTGGTCAAAGCCAGAATCCTGCAGAAGTTTTAAAATTAGCTCTCCATGAATGGGATTATGAACCTGATGCGCCCACCTTTACTCCAAGAATAAGCGGCTGCGTTCTCCCTCAGAAAAAGGCAGCTCTCAGCATAATAAAAAGAGCTTCTAACGGATCCTCGACAAGAAATATCTTTGAGATACCATTGATACCTGGAAAAGGAAAAATGATCTCAACCTATGAGGGAGATGACAAGGACCCTCTACCCGCTTTCACAGGAGAGCCGATTGACGTCGAGATCAAAGAAAACAAGGCCTATGATATGGCCGCGGCAGTTTATGACGCTCTAGAGCCAGCACCTGGTAAAAAAGACCATAGGGTATCTGTGGTCAGTATCTTCTCCAGTGATTTGAGCTCAAATGAGCATGAAATACACATCATAAACAAACATGAAAGGATAGGGAGTCAGGATGGATAAAACGAGCAAAGAAGACCGAAAACAGTACAGGACTTCAGTCAAAGAAGAGTTCCCTGACACTCTTCGTTTCGGAAAACGGAAGTTCAAGAAAAAACTGCCGTTGAGGTATGGAGAAAACCCTGGCTACTCAGCTGCCTTTTACTCTGAAAAAGAGGCCTCCGGTCCAAACATGGCGACCATGGAAGTGCTGCAGGAAGGAACCAAGGGGCTAAGTTATATAAATATAGGAGATATGGACCTGGGCCAAAGACTGATTAAAAAATTAACAGATATTTATAAAAATAATCTAATCTGTGTCCTGATTAAACATGAGATACCCAGCGGAGTCGCTAGGGGAGAGTCGCCAGGAAAGACTTTTGAAAAAGCATGGAATTGCGACTCCCTTTCTAACTTCGGAAGCGTCGATGTTTTCAATTACCAGATAACTGAGCAAGTGGCAGAACTCCTTGTGGAAAAAGGAAAAAATATCGAGGTCGTCTATGCTCCTGATTTCACATCCGAAGCTCTTGAAGTTTTATCTTCAAGAAAACCCTTACGACTAGTAAAAATGGGGACCACTCCTGAGATGAAAGCTTCTGATAATGGTTTGGAATTTAAAAGAGTAGCTGGTGGTCTTTTGATTCAAAAGAGGTTTGATTCAAAGATCACATCTTTAGAATCTATCGATGTAGTATCAGAAAGAAAAGCAACTCAAGAAGAGATTGAGGCAGCCATTTTTAACTGGAATATAGCTTGTTTTACCCGATCTAATGCCATTGTCATCGGCAAAGAAGATAAGGTTCATGGAATTGGTTCAGGACAGAGAAGCCGAATCGATGCCGCAGAGACGGCCATAAGATACTCAAAACGAGGCTATGGGCCTGAAGGATGTGTAATGGCCTCAGATGCCTTTATTCCCTTTACAGATGTCGTCGAACTGGCAGCACGCAACGGAATAAAGGCCATAATTTACCCTCTGGGATCAATTAGAGACCAGGATGTTATCGACAAGGCTAATGAGCATAATATAGCCATGATCATAACCAGAAGACCTGGAGAAAAGGATAGTGAGCGCTGTTTCCTGCACAGATAACAATTTGACTGTCTCCCCCTGTAAACTGTCTCGTAAACACTCGTGAACATGAATTTTTGGAGCAAACACTGCAACAATTCGCTTCTGGCGGTCGTGGACGTCGTCGTGGCGAAGTTAGTCAGGCTCAAGGATTTGATGCAGAACCAGGTGAATATATTGTGAAAATGACCGTAAATAGCCAGACATACACGAGCACAATCACAATCCGCCCAGACCATATACTGAAAGAGGGCAAATAATAAATTAACGATAACTAGGGAAGGATTAATTAACTTATTGGCTTTGTGCCGAAGGAAGACTTCGGTGATATCTGTTGCCATGGGGATATCGAGAAAAATCATAAGATAAGGAAACCTTAACACTCGTAAGGAGGTATCTCATGAAAAAAACAACTTTATTCCTTGTTTTTGTATTTCTGTTAATCAACTTCACTTTAAGCTCCAGCCTGGTTGCTCAGGAGCTGAGTGATCCGGAGCTGAACTTTGAGGCTGCGTGGAAATCATACGACCTCAACTATGGAGCCTTCATACCCAAGAAGGTTGATTGGGATCTGCTCTACAGAGTTTACCGTCCCAAAGTAACTCCCCAGACAACCGATGACGAGTTGTTTGACATCATCTCGGCCATGCTGAAGCAGCTGAATGACAATCATGTCAGTCTCAGAACGGAGACCCGCCGCTTTGGTGCCGGGATCACAAGTGATCTCGAGAGGGGGGATTTCTCTCTAGACCTTGTCAAGGAGAAATACCTGAAAGGCAAGCTCAAACAAAGGGTAAAAAGTCGTCGAGGCAACCTTATTTTTACATTTGGCTGGATAACAGACGAAATAGGCTATTTTTACTTTAGGAATTTTAGCAGTCGCAAAGAGAGCACTGCTGCTGTTGATGAGATAGTTAACGAATTCAAAAACGCTAAGGGTATCATCATGGACATCCGTAACAACGGAGGTGGAAGTGACCTTGTGGCCAAAGCAATCGGTGACCGTTTCGCCGATACGAAGAGGCTGTACATGTATTCGCACATACGCAATGGCCCTAATCATGATGATTTTACACCCCCAAGGTATTGGCACTTCGAACCCGACGGACCCATGCAATTCCTCAAACCAGTCATTTTTCTGACTAATCGTTTTTCGATCAGTGCTGCCGATTGCTTCGCGTTAGGGATGCGGGCCCTGCCTCATGTCACGAACTTGGGCGATGCAACCTCAGGGGCTTATTCCGACTCCATGGGTGAAACGCTTCCCAATGGATGGAGTGTTAGGATGGGCAACAAACTTTACTTTGATAATGAGGGACGAGGCTGGGAGGGTATCGGTACGCCTCCAGACCTCCGCGTGGTCAATACTAAAGAGGACATCGCTCGAGGTGTTGATAAGGTATTGGAATTGGCGATCGAAATACTTAACTCTGGCCCAATAGCACTGCAGGATGAGCCTAGTAGTGTACTAAACGCCCAGGAGTCCCTGGCAGATAACTTGGAGAAAGCGATCAATACAGTAGGTATTGATTCTACAGTTAAGTTATTTGATAGCGAAATAAAACCCCGGCCGAGTACCATTCGTCCTATAGAATTTGACTGGACTCCTTCACTGACTCCTTATTCATCAGCGTTCGCTTCGGAAGCAACACTGCGCCAGTCTCGGTTTCAAGCAGAAAAGCGTCCTGCTTATTATATCGATATAGAAGAAATGGATATGTTAGCAAATCGGCTTAAGCAGCAAGATAAAATGCGAGAAGCGATTGAAGTTTTGAAGATAAGTGTCAAGGTATACCCATTGGAATATAGGGCTTACGCGGGCCTAGCAGAAACTTACGAGAAAAACGGCGACACGGAGCTTGCCAAAATGAATTATTTTAAGGTCATGGAGCTGAATCCAAGAAGATCTCAACGGGAAAAACAGGCATACGAAAGGGCGAAAGAGTTTATTAAAAAGAAAGACGATAAATAGATTCCGACTAACAGTCGCACATGGTACTCGCGTGTCAGATAGCTTTTGAAGAAGAGACTAAATATTCTTAGCTTTGAGCTATTCAATGCCATATACCAAAGTTTTGTCGCCTGCGAATAAATATTGGTCCTTCCTCTCTTTACTCTAGCTCCTTTCACCGTTGAGAATTGGGGAGCATTCTCTACCGAGCAGAGCCGTAGTACAAGGAATTGAATAGGAGCTTAAAAGTCCCGTGGGGCTGAGCCCTGCTCTGGACCCCGAATCCTAACAGTATAACTCTTCCCTTGCCTAAAGGGACCTCCATCGCTGAGGCTTTGTTTTGAAGATATTTTTCCCCTCTTAGATAACCGCTCATAAGGAGGCTTCCTTTTGGATACTTGGAAATGACCACAGGGGCCTTTTCCTTCTCAAAAGAGGGAAGGATATCAAAAGCGAGGGGGCGAGCAAAAACAGCTGGAGCTTCCTCGGGCATCCCGAAGGCAACCGGATGCTTAGCGTTGAACTCCATCCGAAGGATGGATTTAGGACACGCAAACTTGGGTGGTCCGGGCTCCGCCGGGACGTTGCCGCGACCGGCGGCTGGCCTCAGGTCTTTCAGAACATCCCTCACGGGTAAGCCGAGCTCGTCAACGGCAAAGAGGCAGCCAGAATTCAGTGTCACCAGGGTGCCACCCTCCTCAACGAACCTCTTTATGTTCCTGACACCTGCTCTTGTTATCCCTCCAACATACTGTGGAGGCATGGTGCCCGGTTTATGTCCATTAACGATGTCATCGGTAGACATGGAAGGAATGACGAGAACGTCGAAGCGCTTACCGAGCTCCCGCGCTCTCACATCGTCATCGTAGATGTTGACAAAAGGGAACTCGAACTGTTCAAAGAGCCAGCGCGTCCAGCCCTCATCCACACTGGCGGTCCAGGATTTGTAAAGGGCCACCCTCGGAGTATTTATCTTTAGAGTATCCACCGGAACACGCCCCCTAGTACCTTCTATGGTGAGGAAGAGCTCCTTAGCCAGTGCATCCATGAAGGAACGGGAGATGCTCCCGGCAAGGACAATCCAGGTTCCGGGTAGGTAGGACTTTCCCTCAACACTAAAGGACTCACGAGCGCGAAGAACCTCTCCTCCTGCCTGGAGTATCCGGTTAACGGCAATGAAGCTGTTATTCGTCTTGGGCGTTATAAGGTAAGCGTATCCCGCACTACCTTCTACCTTCCCAGCTGGAGGCACCGCCTTCTCAACGGGAGTCAGGGAAACCTCCAAAGGGGTATCGACGGCTGAAACCGTTACCCCCATCTGGTAGGGAAGCGTCCATCCCGCAATATCGTAAGGACGAATGTACGCATCTGCGAACTTCTGGGGTTGGACCAAACCCTGCCACAAGGTGGGATACTTCGTTAGATCAGGAAGGAGTTGTTCTTCAAAGATAGATTTGACAAAAAGGGAGAAAGGCTGGTTCATGGGAATGATCCATGTCCCTGCCGGATAGGAGATTCCACTGGATGCAAAATTCTTCTCCGCCTGGTAGACCTCGATTCCCATAAATATCATCTTGTTGAGCAGAATTGCAGCTGTCGGCGCATCCCATTGCGTCTTCGGAATGATCCACGCAAAAGGGAGCTCCTTCTGGAAGCGGGCGATAACATCCTTCCCCATCTGGTATCTATCATAGAGTAGCTTTTCACGGTACAGGGCGGCTGTATGCAAGGTCGCTTTGGAGCACGTGAGAACATATTCCACCGCATCCCTTAGCCTCCACCAGCCTCCTTTCCAAGGATTGGGGTAGAAAACAGAAGGAGTCAGATCCCGAAAATCCTCCGGGAAATCATTAATCTTGTAGTAATGGGGCGTGGCATAGTGGTAAAGCTGGGTCTCGGGGCATATGGATACCGTGTGAAAGAGATCACCAACAGTGTCCACCATGTCGGGAGACCAGAGATCATATCGAGCCCTGGAGATCGCTCCGGACTGCCCATTCCGGTCAAAAGCCGCTCCAATAGCGGTGCCGATGAGGTTTTTCCACCGGATAATCATGGGATGGTAGTTGGGATTGACCGGCTCCACATTTGGGGGGATAAAGATTCTTGCCGGGAAGGGCCCCGTTTGGTGATGACTACAGAGTATCTGAGGAAACCATTCACGATTTGCTTGACCGTGAATGTTCTGAGTCTCCACCAGGTTGAGCATAAAGGAGTCGCGGTTGTTATCGTGGCCCGCATATACGTGGTACAGCCACGGCATAGGACTTGTCTCATAGGGGGTACCCAGATTCTGGTGGTACCACTCAGCCACCATGTCCATACCATCGGGATTGGCAAAAACAAGAAGTAGGATGGTGTTTTCACGAATCAGACGGGTGTCCGTGTCTTCAGATGATATCAGGTCATAAGCCAACTGTAAGTTATGCTGTGCCGGAGCAACCTCGGTCCCGTGGAGGCCGCCGTCAATATGAACCACTGCTCTCCCCTCGGCCACAAGACCGCGAGCTTCCTCATCTGTGAGCCCCGTCACCAGTGCCAACCTTCTTGAAATCTCCTTCAAGCGGTCCAGCTTCGCCATATTCTCTGCCGAAGTGATGACAGCGTACATCATCGGCTTCCCCATGGAGGTCTTCCCCATTTCAAAGAGCTTTATCCTTGGGGAAGCTTGCTCTAGCGCTTTTAGATACTGAATAGCTTGTTGATAAGATGCCAAGTGATAATCGGCTCCTACCTTGAATCCAAGCACCTCTTCAGGAGTGGGGACTCTTTGCGCAAAGGAGATACTCCCGGCGATTAAAAAAATAAAAGTGCCCGCTATAATAGCTATCAAAGAATGGAAACTCTTTTTTAGCATGAAATCCCTCCTTTTATAAATGAAAATTTTTTCTCAAAAAGAATAAATAGGAAATTGGTTTTTGGGACTGCATTGAGTTCGGCTCATTTTTATTCAATTTCCATTTCCTGAACTGATCTGTAGATAATAATAGATAGAAGAAACATACCCTGTCAACGAAAAATTCGCGATTATTAGAAAAAATCAGCGGAAATGCTAGAATAAGGTAGATACAGAATAGACTTTGCCATCTAAGTCACAGTGTTTCGACTTTTATAGATATTCCGCCCTTTCCTCAGCAGCCATAACCAAATGAGGCCAGGCCTGTGGTGGAGGCGGGCGTTCTGCAGCAAAAGTCAGCTTAAGACGCCGGATAATCCTGTCTATAGCATTATGGTCTTAAATAAAGGCTATGATGCACATCTGGCCTCCGCTCTGTTTTCTGCACAGATAAAAAGAAGAAGCACGTTTTTTTGTCGGAATTCGATTCATCAATCCCACATGATTGAAGCAAGATATTGCAGGGGATAAATCCACCTCAAAAAAAACAATTGTAAATTTGACCAGAAATCGTCCCCTTTTTAGTCTACGCTATAATATTTTCTCCACGTAAATAAATAAATAAAAAATATACTTGACAAACACGCACTCATGTTTTATATTATAAAGAGACTAATATAGGAGACAATAAATGGCAAAAACAATAGGTATTGATTTAGGAACAACAAATTCTGTTGTTGCTGTACTAGAAGGCGATAAGCCTATTATTATCGAAAACGAAGAAGGAGGTCGAACAACTCCTTCTGTCGTTGCTTTTACAGAAAAAGGCGAACGGTTGGTCGGACAGGTTGCCAAAAGGCAGCGGATCACCAACCCTGAAAACACCATCTACTCCATAAAAAGATTTATGGGGCGGCGATACAAAGAAGTTCCTGAAGAAATCAAGCAGGTACCCTTTAAAGTAACACAAATATCGAACGGAGATGTGAGAATAGAGGCGCTTGGTAAGAAATATTCCCCCCCCGAGCTCTCAGCTATAATTCTTCAAAAATTAAAGAAAGCGGCTGAAAATCATTTAGGAGAAAAAGTAGAAAAAGCAGTCATAACTGTTCCGGCTTATTTTAATGATAGCCAGCGAAAAGCAACAAAGGATGCAGGAGTGATCGCTGGACTGAAAGTTGAGCGCATCATCAACGAACCTACTGCTGCGGCCTTAGCCTATGGATTGGAGAAAAAGAAGGATCAGACTATCGCTGTCTATGATTTCGGAGGCGGAACTTTTGATATTTCTATTCTGGAAGTTGGAGAAGGTATTGTTGAAGTCAAATCAACAAACGGGGATACTCATTTGGGCGGGGATGACATTGACCAGAAAGTGCAGAACTGGCTGGTGAAAGAATTCAAAAAAGAGTCAGGAATAGACCTCACTAAAGACAAAATGGCTCTTCAGAGGTTAAAAGAAGCTGCTGAAAAGGCAAAAATGGAACTTTCGACCACAATGGAAACCGAGATAAACCTTCCTTTTGTTACCGCTGATTCTTCAGGCCCGAAACACCTTCTGATGAAACTCACCAGGTCTAAATTAGATCAGCTCATGGATGACATTATTCAAAGAACTGAAGGTCCGTGCAAACAAGCTCTTGCAGATGCAAATTTGAAGCCAGGTGATATAAATGAGGTAATTCTTGTAGGAGGGTCCACCCGAATTCCAAAAGTTCAGAAATTGGTTACAGGCCTTTTTGGAAAAGAGCCTCATAAAGGAGTTAATCCTGATGAAGTAGTGGCAGCCGGAGCTGCTATCCAGGGAGCTGTTTTGACAGGAGATGTAAAAGATATTCTCCTTCTGGATGTGACTCCATTGACACTCGGCATAGAAACTCTCGGAGCCGTATTCACCAAGATGATTCCTCGCAACACAACAATTCCTACTAAAAAGATAGAAACATTCTCTACAGCCGCAGATAACCAGCCAAGCGTAGAAATTCATGTCCTCCAGGGAGAAAGAGAGATGGCTGCCGCTAACAGGTCATTAGGTAGATTTCATCTGGATGGAATTCCTCCTGCTCCACGAGGCATCCCGAAGATCGAAGTAACTTTTGATATCGATGCCAACGGAATCCTTCATGTCAATGCTAAGGACATAGGAACGGGAAAAGAACAAGCTATCACCATCACCGGTCATAGTGGATTAGAGGATAATGAAATAGAAAATATGGTTAAGGATGCAGAATCGCACTCTGAAGAAGATAAGAAGAAAAGAGAAGTTATAGATGCCAAGAACCAGGCAGATCAGCTGGTTTATAGCTTAGAAAAGCTATTAAAGGAAAATAAGGATAAAATCCCTGAAGATGAGGCAACTCGAATTCAGACTGAGATCGAAAATACCAAGAAAGCTATCGAGAGCGATAACCTGGAGCAAATAAAACAGGCAGCTGAAGCGCTTTCCCAGGCCTCGCATAAGTTGACAGAGATGATGTACCAGCAAGCCACTCAGCAACAACAGGATCAACAAGGTCCTGCCCATCAGGAAGCAGACAGCAACCAAACAGCAGAACAAGCATCATCCGAAGGTCCAGCAGAAGAAGAAGTTATTGATGCAGAAGTTGTTGACGATGATAAGAATAAGAAGTAAGCTTATTAAATTCTAATCTAAAACTAAGATATCTTCACTCCTCTGTTAACAATAAGGCCAGGGATGGATAAGGACTACTATAAGACACTTGGAGTTGATCGCAAGGCGACTCTATCCGATATAAAAAAATCATACCGGAAGCTTGCGCGAAAATACCATCCAGATCTCAATCCGGGAGATAAAACATCTGAAACAAAGTTTAAAGAAATCCAGGAGGCTTATTCAGTCTTAAGCGATCCTAAGAAAAAAGGTCAGTACGACCAGTTCGGATTCGCCGGGGACGCACCTCCCAGAGGCCCACAATACCGGACAAACACATCTGGTTTCGAAGGTTTCGATTTCTCTGGTTTTGGCACATCCTCATTCAGTAACGTCTTTGAAAATATCTTTGGCTCAACCGCTCAGAGGACTTATCAAAGAGCAGAGAGGGGGGAAGATCTCCGTTATAAGATGAAAGTAGGTTTTATGGATGCTATCCATGGTTTAAAGACAAGGATAAAACTGACCCGAATGGTAGCCTGTCCTACCTGCAGTGGAGCAGGCTACATGCAGAAAAGTGGACAACAGGCATGTCCAGTATGCGGTGGGAGTGGACGTTCGACTATCCAGAGAGGCTCAATGAAATTTTCGGGGACTTGCCCTTCGTGTGGAGGAACAGGCAGAACTCCGGGGCAGGAATGCTCAATGTGCCATGGACATGGCCTTATTCAAAAGATTGAGCTTATAAGTGTCAGGATACCTGGTGGAGTCAACACCGGCTCAACAGTTCGCATCCCTGGAAAAGGGAATGCAGGAAGAATGGGAGGCCCCTCAGGCGATCTGTTTATCACCATTGAATCCGCTTCACATCCTTTCTTTAGCCGGAAGGGATCGAATATCTATGTAAAGATACCCATAACAGTACCTGAGGCTACTCTGGGAGCAAAGATTGAAGTTCCTACTCTTTCCGGCAATACAACCATCAAAGTTCCTCCTGGTACAAAATCTGGTCAAAAATTCAGGATAAGGGCGAAAGGCGCCCCCCTGTGTGGGAAAAAAGCACGAGGAGATCAATTTGTAGAGGTATCTATTGTTCCGCCTCCCTTTAATGATGAGAGAACGAGAGAACTGATGAGAGAACTTGAGAAAATCTCTCCTCAAAACCCAAGGGAAAAAATGGTAATTCATTAAAATGAAAGAGAAAAAAGAACCAAAAAATTACTATCATATAAGCAGTGTTTCAAAAATGTTCAATATTCACCCCCAAACTCTTAGAATGTATGAGAGGGAAGGATTGTTAAGACCTTCTCGAAGTGAGGGAAACACGCGATGTTATACAGACGATAACTTGAGGCAGCTAGAAGTTATTCTGAACCTGACTCGGGATTTGGGTATCAATCTTGCTGGAGTGGATGTTATCTTGAATATGAAAAAAAAGATAGAACAGATTGAATCAGAGGTAAATATGTTTCTGGAGTACCTAAGAAAAGAATTTTTTGAAGGCAGGGAAGATGAATTTGAATTAAGAAAAAAAAGTTTAGTGCACATAAGCCACACGAAAATTATAAAAATTGAAAAAGAGAAGGAATGAAGGGCAAATACAAGGAGTTCATCGATTTTAAAAATTTAAGGCTATATATGAATCAGATATCCAAATTTCCTGTCCTCACTCAAGAAGATGAAAAAAGAATAGGGAATCGCATCCAGAAAGGCGATAACAATGCGGTTAGAGAATTGATTGAGTCAAACCTAAAATTTGTCGTTTCCTACGTGAAAAAGTACAGAGGAATGGGAATAGGCATGTTTGACCTTATCAACGAAGGAAACCTGGGTCTCATTGAAGCAGCAAAGAGGTTTGATCCCGACCGAAACGTCAAGTTCATATCCTACGCTGTGTGGTGGATTAGGCAGGCTATTATCCATGCTTTAACGCGCTATTCTCGAGCTTATCATCTCCCTCAAAAGCTTTCTGCTAAAATATCAGATATGAAAAGAAAGATTGCTGTGCTTAAAACAGAACTTAGCAGGGAGCCGACAAGGGAAGAAATAGCAAAAAAAATGGGCATCCACAAAGACGAGGTTGAGGATTTGCAGATATTAAACGGGAAGGATGTTTCCCTTAGCGATAAATACTACGAGGAAGGCGTGGAAATTGAAGATAGGATACAAGACGATCTGACGCCCTCTGTTGAATACCAGATCATTAAAAACTCTATCCAGCAGCAAATAAGAGAAATGTTAGGCGAACTGGATGATAAAGAGGCAAATGTGATAAACTTAAGATTTGGATTGGATGATGATAAGGCTCGAACCCTTCAGGAGATAGGAGATATGCTGAATTTATCAAGGGAAAGAATAAGACAAATTGAGCAAAAAGCCATAAGAAAGCTGGCCCGCTCTCGAAGGCTCCAACAACTCAGAGGATATTTAAACTGATGCCAGAAACTACATGCTCCCTGTGCCAGGGAACTGAATGGATTCTAGAGGAATCCGATTCCGGGATCGTGGCTAAACGGTGCAAATGCTTCCGTGAGCGGGAGAACGAGATCCTTTTTAATCAAGCCCAGATCCCAAAAAGATACAAACACTGTTCTTTTAAAAACTTTGAAGAACATAACGATTCACACCGTGATGCGTTAAAGATAGCCAAAAAACTAGTCAAAAATTACCCTGTGCAGGATATCGGCCTTCTTTTCCAGGGCCCCTGTGGAGTAGGGAAGACGCATATGGCGGTTGCTATCATTAATGAGCTGATCAAAAAGAAGAACATTCCTTGCTATTTCTGTGATTTCAGGAACTTGATAAGAAATATCCAGAGCACTTACACGCCTGACTCTCCTTTAACCGAATCTCAATTATTAGAACCTGTTTTTCAAAAAGAAGTTCTTGTTCTTGATGAATTAGGAGCAAAAAGGACTACCGCATGGGTTGAAGATACGGTTTTCTACATTATTAATCGTCGATATAACAATAAAAAAGTTACTGTTTTCACTTCAAACTACATAGATAGCGGAGAAGCAGAAGAAGATTCCCGGGACCAACGCTTCAAAAAAGCCGATGATTCTCTGGTAGATAGGATCGGAGTTCGTCTAAGATCGAGGATTTATGAGATGTGCAAAATTGTGGAGATGTGGGGCAAGGACTACCGTAAAGAAATTAAACAAGCCGGCTATCGCTTTTAATTCACCAATTACCAATTAGAGGGATCAGGTCTTGCTTTTTTCCTTTGTATAAGATTTTTGAGATAGGCAAAAAGCAAGACCTGACCCCATTTACATTTATAATCAAAACTTATGGGCAACGCGTTGATATTCTCCATGAATTCTGCTAAATTAATGACAACTTGCTCCTCGGTAGCTCAATCGGTAGAGCGGGCGGCTGTTAACCGCCATGTTGTAGGTTCGAGTCCTACCCGAGGAGCCACTATTTACAATAGATAACCTTTTCCTTGCTTTAAGAATCATTACCCATTAAGAAGCGAACTTAAACAAAATTTGCTTAAACATTTGAGATGGAAAAAGGTAACCATTTTTTTTAATGACCACATCATTCTTAATTTACAAAATTCTTCACTCTCAATTGACAACTATTGTTCTCTATGCTAAGAATTATGAGAAATTCAGATGAAGAAGATCAAGAATAAAAGGCAAGATATCTCTTCAGTCAAAAAGACAAGTTTCCATTCTAGCAATTACCGACTGATATCATTATCAACTCTTATATGGTGAACCATGGTGGCTGACAAGAAAAAAGACAAGCTAAAAGGGATTGATGAAACAATTACAAAACCTATATTTAAAATAGTCGAACAGCAATCCAAAAATGCCTACGTCCTTTTTTTGAAGGGACACCTCTTGGGCAAGCTCTGCACCTTGCATAAGGGAACAACAATAATCGGTCGAAGCGTCCAGGCTGACATCCCACTCAAGGATTCCGGGGTCTCCCGAGAACACTCGGAAATCGAAGTAGACGGTGAAACTGCGACTATTAAGGATTTGGGAAGTACAAACGGTACTTTTGTCAACAACAAACGTATTACCAGACATGTTCTCAAAGATGGCGACAAGATCCAGATAAGCTCTGCGACTGTCTTTAAATTCATACTATCTGATGAAAGTGAAAAGGTATTTCATGATGAGCTATACCGCATGGGAGTCATGGATCCAGTAACCAATATCTATAATAAAAGATATTTCACAGAACGTTTGAAACAAGAATTCAGCCTTGCCAAGCGTAACAAAACCGGACTTTCTTTAATGATGCTTGACTTAGATTTTTTCAAGAAGATTAACGATACTTATGGTCATCTGGCTGGAGATTTTATCCTCGGGAAGCTCTCAGAGGTTTTTTCCAGCATGACCAGGGACGAAGACATTGTCGCTCGCTATGGAGGGGAAGAATTTGTTGCGATTCTCCCTGGAAGCAGCGAAGAAGGCGCGGTCATATGTGCAGAAAGGATAAGGGAGAAAATTGCTCAAAAGCCTTTTATATTCGAACGTGAGAAAATAAATATTACTGTAAGTATTGGCATTGCCACTTTAGATGAGGATAACTTCTTCGAAAGCTATGAAGATTTTATCGAAGCTGCAGATAACTGTCTCTACCGTTCCAAGAAAGACGGCAGGAACTGTACTACTTGCTCATCCGAAGCAGAAACTTAAGAAATAAAATTTTGATAAATTACAACTGCTCATTTTTCCAATTTCATTTTTTTATTAGCTTTAAGGGGTGATGAAAAATCACCTCACAAACCACCCCACAAGGTTATTTACTTTCTTATCTAATATTGTTTATTCTCCTTATTTACTTTAGTAAATACATGAAGACATTGCTTTTTATTAATGAAGCATTGAAGATTAAAAAATGCCTTCTTATTTTCATGGCGTTAAGCCCTATATATAACAAGAAGTGTTTGACAAAAAATAAAATATCTTCTATATATTTTATAAATTAAGTGGAAACAAAAAAACAAAGTGGAGGAATTAAAATGAAACGAATTTTAACTTCATTTCCAAGATGGATGGCCATATTTACACTGGCAGCGTTTCTTGGCGCCGTTGCTGCACCAGCATCTGCACAAGACCATGAGGGTGAGGACGGTGAGGACCTACAAGAATTCTTAGCAGGCCTTTCGATGGATGCTGCATCTAAGTATGTTGCTCCAATTGTTTCGGCGTTTGGCATGAATTTAAACGGAGGTTGGTTTCACAAGGCGCCCAGCGCAAAAAAATTTGGTTTTAATGTAGAGGTCGGTCTGGTGGGCATGGCAACTTTTTACCCCAAAGGTGTAGAACACTTGAGTTTCGACACAAGTGGAGATTTCCGTTTCAGCACAGCGCAAGCAGAACAACTAATACAAAGTTCAGGTCTAGTTTTACCACTTGACGTAGAAAATGCTTTAATTGCTCAAATTACCCAACAGAACTTCACTGTTAATATATCTGGGGCAACTGTCATTGGAGATCCAACAGATTATATCGAAATTGATTTCAGTGGAGCGGATATTACTTTTACTGATCCCGGCACCGGACTTCCTCGAACAGAAACATTAGGCATAGATGTGATAACCCTTCCTATTGGTGGCTTTGCAGCCATTTCTGACCTTTCTTTTCTTCCCCTTGCAGCACCTCAATTAAGTTTGGGCACAGTTCTTGGAACACGAGTTACATTCCGTTATTTACCAAGTATTACACTCGATGAGGAGCTCGGGAAGTTTAAATATTTTGGTTTTGGCATCCAGCATAATCCAGGAGTATTACTCCCAACTCCTCTTCCATTCGATGTTGGAGTAGGATATTTTACTCAAACCTTAGAAATAGGAACTCTCTTTAAGGCTAAAACAACTGCATTCGGGATAAATGCGAGCAAAAGATTGGGCGTAGGAGCCATAAATATTACTCCCTATGCAGGATTTATGCTTGAGACATCCAACATAGATATTACATATGATTTTATTTTGGATGAGGGAACCATAGATGAGCAGGTCATACCCATAGCCTTTGAATTAGAAGGAGAAAACAGGAGCCGCATAACTCTCGGTCTCAGTATACGATTGCTCATGTTGAACTTTAATGCTGATTACAATATTGGAAAGTATAATTCTGTAACAGTAGGAGTTATGTTTACAATATAATGGTCAAGCCAATCAGGGATTAAGAAAACCTATTCCCGGATAGAAACAGGTTGGAGGTAACGATGAAAAAATACTTGCTAATCTTTCTGACTATTATTCTAGTCTCTACTACCCACGCCTATGGAGTTAAATTAATAGTAGGAGGACATCTGGCAAAGTATGCTGTGGAGCCCGAAGTAGTTGGGGATGAATGGAAAAATAAAACGGGAGTTCTTGTGGGCGGAGGAATTGAACTTTTTTCAGTTCCACATATATCTCTTGATATTGACGGATTTTATTTCCGAAAGGGCAGCAAGTTTAAATCTGCAACTGAGGAACTGGATTATACTTTGGATGTAATTAGTATTACACCAGTGGTCAGAGTTAAGTTTTTGCCAGGTCCCTCGCCTTACGTTCTTGGAGGCGGTGAATTTTCATATATCCTCACTCATAAAAGAGACGATGTTGATATAAAAGCGACTTATAAAAGTTTTGATTATGGACTTGTTTTTGGCGCAGGTTTCCGGATGTCAATGCCAGGTGCCTCGCTTTTCTTTGAAGGAAGGTACCATCTCGGGGTTGCTAACATACTAAAAGACCCGCTTCCAGGTGTATCACTAAAAACCAAGGCACTTGTAGTAGTTGTAGGAATTAAAATTTAGCTAATAAGAAAATACTCCTTTTAGACCAGAAAAGATCCCTCAGAAGGAGTACACAAACCCAATCTTCACCCCGCCATAAGGCATAATGCCTAAACGGAATTCCAACTTATTCTGGAACTCTTTCTCCTTCTGGTAGTTTTGAAACGCTCTTTCCGCTCGACTCTTCCTCATGAAATTCTTATTGTATAGTTTCTTAAGTTTAATTATGTTATCAAATAGAGGGGATAAATTTTATAGCGATGGAAGGAAAATGAGAGAAATGAGGAATGAAAAATTTATCGTAAGAATCCCAAAATCCCTAGCAGCCATTTTCATTCTGGCTTCAATAATCATAACCTTTACGCCTTCCTGTACGAATAAAAACGATTTTGTTCTTTCCTCTAAACAAAAAAATGTTAAACCCGGGATTGAGGTTTTCATTGAAAGCCACCTAGATTTAGTAAAAGGGAAAAGAGTGGGTTTAATAACAAATCCGACCGGTGCAGATAGCAATTTAGAGAGCATAATTGATCTTTTCTATATTAACCAGGAAATTAACCTTGTCGCTTTGTATGGACCTGAGCATGGGGTGAGAGGAAATGCTCAGGCCGGTGAATATGTTTCTTTTTATATTGATGATAAATATAACATCCCTGTCTTCAGCCTTTATGGGCAATCGAGGAAACCCGAAGCAGGAATGCTGAAAAACATCGATGAGTACATGCGTTCTTTTGATACTATCGAAGCTGGGAAAATTCCTGAAGCCTCGATGGTTGAGAGCTTAGATGTATTGATATTTGATATTCAGGATGTGGGAACAAGAATTTATACTTACCTTGCGACAATGGCTTACTGTATGCAAGCAAGCGCTGAGAACGGCGTTGATTTTATAGTATTAGATAGACCAAATCCAATAAACGGAGAAGATTTGGAGGGTCCACTTCTGGAGTATCCGGAGTACAGCTCCTTTGTTGGCCTTTATCCCATACCTGTAAGACATGGGATGACCGCAGGGGAACTCGCAGAGCTTTTTAATGAGAAATTCTTGGAGAAAAAGGTCAATTTAACAGTTATTCCCATGCAAGGCTGGGAAAGGGAGATGTGGTATGATGAGACATCTCTTCCCTGGGTTATTCCCTCGCCAAACATGCCTACTCTTGATACAGCAACTGTATATCCTGGACAGGTCTTTTTAGAAGGAACGAACATATCTGAGGGGAGAGGGACCACAAAGCCATTCGAGTTTTTTGGAGCACCCTGGATCGATGGCTACGAACTAACAAAAAAACTCAATGAACTCAATCTTGATGGAATAAAGTTCAGAGAAGCCTGGTTTTCGCCTACATTTTCAAAGTACAAGGGAGAGCTCTGCGGCGGCGCTCAAATACATGTCATCGACAGAAATCAGTACAGATCATTTGAATCCTCGCTGCACATAATAAAAACAGTAATGGATATGTACCCCGGTCATTTTAAATTCCACGATGAATACATCGATAAAATAATGGGAACGTCAAAAGTAAGACAAGCACTTGAAAAGGGGATTGATGTCAAAGATATAATAATAAGCTATCAACAGGAGTTAAATAGCTTTGCGGAGTTGAGGAAACCTTATTTGCTTTATTAAATCGTAATGTTTGTCTGCTCTGTTTACGCAGATAAAACTTTATGGGCATGAACGAGCTTGCTTTTTACTTTAAGACCGAATGAACAGGCTTTTTCGTAGTATCCAGAGCAGTTACTGCAGTTAAAGGGCTTGGCCAAACCATCCTTCTCTTATAATTTCTATCGAATAATTGTAAAAGATACTTTCCTTTTCTTCAAGGACAAAAAATTCGAGGTTTGATCAACCAAATTCCTGCGTTATCAGCTAACTACTGGAGAAGCTTGAGGATTCATCGGATTGACTCTAGCAGCAAGAGAATATAGGAAAGGATAGCTCTCTTTTAAATGGGCGATGTAAGATAGCCATGCAACTGCCAACTGCGAATACGCACGCTGAAGGTCTATGTTTAAATGTTCATAATCAGTATCTGGAAGGTCTTCCAACTGATCTCCTCTAAATACCAGCTCTTCTGTCAAATGAAAAACTGCCCATAGTAGATCAGTAAAACGTTCGTGTTCAAGCAGGTTAGGATTTTCAAGGAGACGCATCAAAAAAGAACGTTTGCTGACAAGGAACTGTCGAATTTCAGTGAGACTAGTTTTATCGATTTTAATTTCATAGGGGAAATCCTGGACTGCAGCCATTGCTTTTTTAAAATCCTTTTTCTCCCAATCAGGGCTGATCTCTAACTGTCGTTCTAAGCTTTGGGAGTTTATGACGAAATTGGAAAATTTTCTGAGCAGCTCCAGCCCGACTTCACTTAAGAAAGTCCCGATAACCATATTTAGCTTGTTCATGATAGATCGCTTATCTCTTCTGGAAAGCAACCTCTCGATGAGCAAGATTACAAGAAGTACATCAAGAAATAGAAATCCAAAATCTCCTATCATGTAAATGAAAATGTGATGCAGGTCGTGAAAAATGAAATAATGAATAGTGTACGTTAGAGCAGAAGCAATTATAAGAAGCAAACTAACGGATAACATCCAGTTAATATGTTTTTTCATAGGTAGCATCCTCCTTTCTTAAATTCGATGTATTTTCACTGCATTCATAATAACGATTTTTATCTCTTTTTTGTCAAATACTTTATTCATGCTTTTTTTGACCTACACACAAATGCAAATGGTAACCTAGGTTTATCGTTTTGTCTGAAGATAAAAATCAGAGTTTATTTTTTAAAAACAGTTGAATTAAGAGACATACAATTTTTATAATAGTCTCAGTAATAAAAATAATCTTCAGAGAATATAAAGGAGCATTAACCGTGAAAATATACGATAGCGTCTTGGATTTAATCGGACATACACCTTTAGTCCGTCTTAACCGAATAAAAAAGGATATAAAAGCGACTATATTAGCAAAACTGGAGTATTACAACCCGAGCGGGAGTGTTAAAGACAGGATTGCTCTCTACATGATTGAGGAGGCAGAGCGACAAGGAATTATAAAAAAAGGGGATTGCATCGTGGAGCCCACAAGTGGGAACACGGGAACAAGCCTTGCCTTGGTCTGCGCATTGAAAGGATATCGCATGATTGCTGTTATGCCTGAGCAGATGAGCCAGGAGCGGAAAGATATGATGGCTGCGTTTGGAGCTGAAATCGTCCTTGTTCCCAGCCATGGTAAAGCTGAACCAGAAACTTTTACAAAGGAAGATGTGGAAGCCACTTTGGGAAGAGCAGAGGAGTTGGCCTCAAAACCGGGCCATTTCATGCCCAATCAATTTTCTAATCCTGCTAATACCCTCGCTCACCAGATGACAACTTCTAGCGAGATCTGGGAAGCAACAAACGGCCAGATAGATGTTTTTATTGCAGGAGTTGGGACTTCAGGGACAGCTATGGGAGTAAGCAAAGGTTTAAAGGAGAAAAATCAAAGCACAAAAATTTATGTAGTTGAACCTGCCAATTCGGCTGTTATTTCTGGAGAATGCCATGGCTATCACAGAATCCAGGGGATAGGCGAAGGATTTATCCCTGATCTTTTCCAGCATGAAGATTGCGACGGAATAATAAAAGTATCTGATATCGAGGCTAAAGCAACTGCCTGCCGCCTTGCACGCCTCGAAGGCATTTTTGCTGGATACTCTGCAGGAGCTAACACCTTTGCCAGCCTTAAAGTAGCCAAAGAGTTGGGGGAGGAAAAAACTGTGGTAACAATCATTCCTGACTCAGGAATGAAGTATTTAAGCACCGAGCTTTTCCATCACAACCCTGAAGTCTGCACCATCCACTGCTGCACTTTAGAGAGACCAGATAGGCATGAGGAATGTGAAGAAGGTGCTGTTCGGTGCTGCGTTCTCGAACCGTGTTAGGATGAAAATATTTAAAGAACGAGATTTAAGGCATCCGTAGAGTTATAAGAAAAACAGAGTCTATTCGGATCTTTTCCGTTAAAAATTTCTGTCAGCATTTCTCGGGTTTTTTCCACTAATTCTTCAGTTTCCATGCACAAGTCATACCCAGAACGTCCAGGATTAACTCCAAAATTCCGATAGAAATTATCCATAAAAACATAGACTTCTTCTGGCTTGGGAAAAGAGGTTGCTCCATTATCCAGGAAGATAAGCTTGTCCATTCAATTCCTCCAAAATTGTAAAAAACCAGTTATTTGGGAAAACTGTCTAAAATAAAATTTATACTAAATTCCAGGGTAAAATCAAATTATTTTTCATAAAAAATTGACAGGGATTTTCAACTTAGACTAAAATTTATATTTATTCCTTGAAATAATGTTATCTAAGGAGTCATGGATGAGAAGGAATTATAAACAATTATTCTTTTTTTTCGGGCTGGTTTTTCTCGTTTGCCTTTCGAACTGCACCTTCCTGGAAAAACCTTATGACCTTGTGATAAAAAACGGCTTCATAATAGATGGCACGGGAAATCCCTGGTTTAAAAGCGATATAGGCCTGAAAAAACAAAAGATTATCAGAATTGGCTTTATAGATGAAAGCCAAGCAAAGAAAAGCATTGATGCACAGAACTTAATTGTCAGCCCAGGATTTATCGATATCCATACCCATTGTGACCGCAAAATTGCAGAGGTCCCTACCGTTGATAACTACATTTATCAGGGGGTAACGACTGTTATTGGTGGAAACTGCGGAGGTCATCGCTTTCCCTTGAAGGAGCATTTTAAAAAAATCGAGGATCGAGGAGCATCTGTAAATTTTGGCTGCCTCGTCGGGCATAACACAATCAGACGAAAGGTTATGGGTTTTAAGATGGAGGCACCTACAGAAGAAGAGATGGAAAAGATGAAGGCTCTGGTCGATGAAGAGATGAAAGCAGGCGCCCTCGGATTTTCAACAGGACTTTCCTATCTTCCTGGAATTTATTCCAAGACAGAGGAAATAGTCCAGCTTGCCTCTGTTGTTTCCCGCTACGGAGGCATCTATGCTACCCATATTAGAGATCAGGGACACCATATAACTGAAGCAATTGAAGAAGCTATCGAAATAGGCGAGAGAAACAATATCCCTGTCCAAATTGCTCATATAAAATTGGCCGACGATGCTGTCTGGCATCAACTGGAAAGGATAACCGGACCAGTAGAAGATGCCCGCAAAAGAGGCGTTGAAGTCACCCTTGACCAATATCCTTATACAGCAACGAGCTCTGGCTTTACCAGCAGTTTTCCCTCCTGGGCTTTTGAAGGTGGGAAAGAAAAATTTCTGGAGAGATTAGAGGATAAAGAAGCCTTTCAAAAAATAAAATCTTTCATCATCAAAAGAAGACTTACTTCAACAAAGGGAATTAACAAGCCAGAAACCATTTATATTGCCCACGCAGAGAAATTTCCGGAGTATGAAGGAAAAAACCTTCAGGAAATACTTGTCGCTCAAGGCAAAAAATCAACTACAGATAATGCTGCGGATTTAATCATTGATATCGAGAAAAACGGAGGAGCTTCAGGAGTTTTTTTTCAGATGGATGAGAAAGATGTAGAGGATTTAATGCGCCTTCCCTACAATATGCATGCTTCTGATGGCGCAGTTCGAGTTAAAGGAGAGGGAATTCCCCATCCTAGGAACTATGGAACTTTTCCCAGAGTCATCGGCCACTTTGTAAGAGAACGTGGAGTTATTCCCTTGGAAGAAGCCGTGAGAAAGATGACATCTTTACCGGCTCAGACATTAAGGCTTAACAATAGAGGAATAATTAGAGAAGGGCTGTATGCAGATTTGACTATTTTTGACAGAAATACGTTTACAGATAAGGCCACCTTTCCCAACCCTCATCAATACAGTCAGGGGCTTATGTATGTCATTGTTAACGGAGAGCTGGTTGTAGAAAAAGGAAAGCACACCGGCGGACTCCCGGGAATGGTCCTTTATGGATATGGCAAAGATTCAGGAGAGAGAAAATGATCATTAAAAAAAACGATGACGTACCTGAAGGCATAGTTGAGGAAGAGGGAATTAAAAACGTCACAAGGAAAATCCTCATCGGACCTGACGACGGCTCCTCTAAAATCGTAATGAGGCATTTCAAAATCCTGCCGGAAGGTCACACTCCTTTCCATAGTCATGACCATGAGCATGTTGTCAAAATAGAGAAAGGCAGGGGAGTGGTTGTCGATGAAAATGGAGAGGATATCACTGTTTCCCAGGGACAAAGCCTATTAATAGAACAAAATAAAAATCACCAGTTCAAAAATCCTTTTCAAGAGCCTTTTGAATTTTTATGTATCATCATTAATCCTGAAAAGGTAAACTGAGATAAGATTAGTTTGTTAAGATCCCAGATGAAAGTTAATCCAAACAAAGCCATCGAGTTTCTTCTGGCAAGAGGGAACCTGCCTATCCTTTACTGGCTGAAAAAGGATATTCTTGAAGTTCCAATAGATAGGGAATTCAAAAACCTACAAAAATTCGCTTCCCGCATCAGGATTTTGAAAAGTCAAAAACCCAACGGTGGGTGGTGTAAAAGAAAGTACGAAGGTCATCCTCGCTGGGAAAAGTCCTATTACATAGTCGATACATTAAAAAATATGTTCAAATTATATAACTTCGGTTGCACTCTGAAAGATGAAGGAATTAAAAAGGCGATAAAATTCGTATTCTCTACGCAATCTAAAGCAGGAGATTTTCGCGGGGCTTATCTTAATGAATATGCACCCACATATCATGCATTGTCTCTTGAAATCTTGTGTCTTTTTGGTCACGATAAAGATGAAAAGATCCAGAAAGCATTCCGCTGGATTTCCAATAACAGACAGAATGATGGAGGCTGGGTCATTCCGTACCGAACTATAGATCAAGAACAGCTCAAAAATCGCTATAATTATGAAGCCCAATTAAAACTTGATCCTATAAAACCTGATACATCTCGACCTTTTTCCCATCTTGTTACGGGCATGGTGCTGCGCGCCTTAGCGGCTTCTCCAACATGGAGCAAGAGTAAGGAGGCCAGGAAAGCAGGGAAGCTACTGCTGAGCCGTTTTTTTAAGGCAGATAAGTATAATGACAGATGGCTTCCTTCTTTCTGGGAAGAACTCACGTATCCTTTTTGGGCCACTGATATTTTAGGCAGTCTTGATTCTCTCTCCAAGATTGGGTTTTCTGTGGAAAACGAAAATCTCCAAAAGGGATTAAACTGGATTCTGAAACAACAGAATAAGCAGGGCTATTGGGAGACTGGAAATCCAAAATCTTCCATAGAAGACCACCTCTGGGTGACCTTTGCGGTTCTGAGAGTTTTGAAAAGATTCGGATTGCTTGAGCTTTAACCTTTCATGAAATTTCCGACACAATTCTAAACTCTTATTTCTTATATGCGATATTTTCTAAGTCTCGGCAGTAACCTTGGAGACAAGGAAAAAAACTTAATCCTTGCTCTCTTTTCATTGGAAAAGGAAGGAGTTGAAATACTTAAAATGTCCTCCATTTATGAGACTCAACCCGTTGATTTTCCCTCTCAACCATGGTTTTATAACCAGCTTGTAGAGGTCAGGACAAAGGCTATCCCCGAGGCTCTTTTGGACTTGGTAAAAAAAATCGAACAAAAAATGGGAAGAAAGTGCGGACAAAAAAAAGGACCTCGAATAATAGATATAGACATTATTCTGGCTGAGGATTCTGTTATCCGGAAAAAAGAGCTCAAGATTCCCCACCCCAGGATGGAAAAAAGAAATTTTGTGCTTCTTCCCTTTGTGGAAATATCCTCTGATACAATTCATCCTGTTTTCAATGAGGACATGAAAACTTTATGGAAAAAATCGAATGACCGTTCAATCGTAAAACAAATAAAAAAACATGCAGGCCACAAAGAGTAAGGCCCTGATTAAAGAAGGAAGAGGCCCCGGGTGAAAAGAGAGACATTCCCTAAAATGCCACGCTCTCATTCTTTGGTTTTATCAATATAAAAAAAATTACAAATCAGAGATAGTGAACACCCACATCAAAAGTGAATATTCTCTTTACAGTGGAAATCAATTTATTATAATAGGCTTTCTACCATGCGAAAAGTTGCTTTTCTGCCCTTAATATTTTTTCTTTTGGTCACCCAATCTTTAGCCGTTGAAATCAAGGGAGAGGTAAGTAATCTTGGGGGAAAACCTATTGTAGAAGCTGTTGTCCGCCACCGTCAGAGCGGAAACAAGACTTTGACGGATGAGAAGGGTTTTTTTACACTTGCTGTCCCAGACGAAGAAAAAATCAGGCTTGAAATCATCCATCCAGATTACATAGAACAAGAAATTGTCCTCACCTCCCGGCAACTTTCAAGAAAGGTTATTGTGAGGCTTATCCCTTATATCATGCAGAAAGAAGAGATTGTAGTTACTGCTTTGAGATATCCTGAATCCTCCGCCAGCGTTCCAGCCGCTGAAACGGTCATTCTCAAGGAAACTCTCGAGGAAAAGATGTCTTCAAACATCACAGAAAGCTTTTCGAACATACCCGGAGTATCTAATATCGGCTCAGGTGGTTTTTCTCTAGTTCCCAATATCCGCGGATTAGCAAGGGGAAGAGTACTTATTATGATTGACAATGCCCGTGTGACAAGCGACAGACGTACAGGCCCAAATGCTTCCTTTGTTGATCCAAAAAATATTGAGAGAATAGAGGTTCTGAGAAGCCCTTCTTCAGTTTTTTATGGCTCTGGTGCGATAGGTGGAGTCATCCATATTCTTACAAAAAAACCATCCATGCAGGAAAGATTTAAAGGGAAAATCAATGCAAAGTATGGCTCGACTAACCAGGAAAAAGGACTAGGATTTTCTCTTGAAGGCAGCAAAAAAAATGCAGGTTTTCTTCTCTCTTTTCAGGGGAATGATGCCGGGAATTATTCCTCTCCTTCGGGCGAAGTCCTCCAGTCTCAATTCACGCAAGGAAGCCTCTTTGCTAAAGTCTCCTATATAAAGGAAAAAAGAGAGATTCATTTAAGCTATATGGGGTCAAGGGGATACGATATTGGAAAAGCAAATCAAGACAGTTTAACCAAACCAACATGGTATCCCAAGGAAAACCAAAATCTTCTCCAGGTTCACTGGAATGAAAGAGGATTAGGGAAGGGAGGGGAGTTAACCTTACAGGCATATTTTAATCCCCATTTTTTAGAAACAATAAAAGAAAATAAAGAGGATTCCCTGACCACAGAGGAGTCATACAGCAAGACACAGAGTATGGATTACGGATTTCATCTTTCATATGGGAAAAAAATCGGAAAGCACCTGCGGCTAAAAGGAGGAACGGACTTTTATGGCAGATCCTCGGTCAAGGCTTACAATATAGACAAGAGTTTCGATTCCGACGGCAATATCACAGCAGTTCTTGAACAATGGCCTTTTTCAGATGGGGACAGAAAAAATATTGGCTTCTTTTTCTCACTTGATTACTCTGGTGTAAAAAATCTCGACGTTGTAAGCGGGATTCGCTGGGATTCCCTCCAGATGGAGGCTCTGCCGGGAGGTGCCGCCACCGCTGAGAAAAGAAGATATTACGCTTGGACTGGATTTCTGGGTTGTTCGGCCAAACTATCCGAGCAGATTGTCATCTTCGGCAATCTATCAAGAGCTTACAGGGCTGCGAGCCTGAGCGAGATGTTTTATACGGGCATCACGGGCAGGGGATTTATCAATGCTAATCCCGACCTTAGTCCAGAGGAAAGTTTTAATCTTGACGCAGGCTTAAAACTAATCTTTAAGCGATTTTTTGCCGGCATCTACTCTTTCTATTATGAAATAGACGACTTGATAGAACGTTACAGAATAGATCCAGATGAAAGTATTTACGCATATGGGAATGTCAACAGGGGAAAGATCAGCGGATATGAGCTGGAAATTGAATATTATCCTTTCCCTGGATGGAAAGTATTTGGCAATTTTTTCTCTTTTAGTGGCAAAAGCAAGACAACCCAAAACGCCTTGAATGATATTCCCCCTTCTCGCCTTTTTATGGGAACACGGCTCTGGATTGAACGTTTTTCTTTCGAGATAAACACAACTCTTCAACAGGAGAAAAAAAGGCCCGGTCCCGCAGAAATCGCAATCCCAGGCTACGGAGCAGTAAATATCAAAACCAGCTATTTTTATAATTCATCTTTCCGAATCTATCTTGTCCTCTCCAATCTTTTGAACAAGAACTATCTGGCAAGACCGGATCCTGATAGTGTTGAAGAACCAGGAAGGAATTTTATGTTTGGTTTAAGTTATTCTTTCTAACTATTCATAGGGACTTGATTTATCTTGTGCAGGGGTTTAATTCACCATATTTTATAGTTATTTAGAAGGGGTAATTTTGAGGGAAGCTTATGCTTTTTGGTTTGAGGGAAAAATAGAACCTGCGGATATGTCCTCTTAGGTTTAAGGAATCTTTATTCTTCCAGGATATGATAATAGGGATCGGCGGGCGTTCCGTTAACACGAACCTCATAATGGAGGTGAGGGCCTAAAGATTTTCCCGTTTGTCCAATAAGACCGATGACATCCCCTCTTTTGACCTTTTGTCCGGGTTTGACTTTAAACTTGCTCAAATGACAATAAACGGTCGTATACCCTCCCCCATGACTGATGATAACTACATTTCCCCCTATTTTCTCACTTTTTACATGAGAAATAAAACCATCTGCAGTGGCCCTTATAGGACTTCCGAAACTGGCAGCGATATCCATACCATTGTGGAAAGCATTTTTTCTTGTAAAAGGATCTGTTCTCTTGCCAAAAGCAGAAGTTAGCCACCCATTTACTGGCCAGATGGTGGGAGTAGAAGCAAGTTTTTTAGTCTGCTGTTCAAAAAAGTTTACTAGCGTATTCAAATTTTTATCGATCCCCTTGGCTTTCTTGCTAATTCTATCTGCATGAATTAGACCAATATCTTGAAGATAATTTGAAGAACTCACTTCTTGACCAATGCTCCTATCTCCTCCACCGACACCGACTGCTTTCAGAACTCTTGGCGATCTAATCCCAGCCATAACATTAATTTTCTCAGAATAGTTTTCAAAATCCTGAATAGCCAGTTCCAGCTTATTTATGGATACTTTATACTTAACAAGAGTTCCCTTTAGGCTGATACTCTCTTCAAAAAGTTTTCTGTATTTCTGTCTGGTAACATTCATTGTAGAATAATCAATGAGGAAAACTATTAGAGCAATAAAAAGAAACGCGGCGATCCACGCTAAGATTTTAACTTTTTTCTCAGATAAAGCGATTGTCTTAAACCTCCCTTTGTTAGAGGGAACAACGATTAATGAAAAAGAGTTTTTATCCATCAGCTTCTCCCTTAATTATCATCTGAATTTTTAATGTCTTAAAACCTTTTTTATTTAGCATCGCTTTTATTAGAGCAAAATTCATGCCAAATCCTTTTGAATTAATGAATTTTATTGTAATAGGAGGAGATCTATTTGGTAAGATTTTTTCTGGCTATGTAAGAGAGGTGATTATGTATAAAAAGGATAACACTTTGTGTAAGTTATTTTGTACAAAAAAATACACTCTTTGCTATTCAACTCCTGCATAAAGAATAGAATTGAAGAGGAGCTTGAAGGTTCCGTAGGCTTGCGCTCTAAACTGAACTGGGAAGCCCAGAAGGATTATCTTGCCCTTTCCATAAGGAATATCCAGGATCGCTGCTTTTTGGCGAATTACTTTATCACCATAGATCCAACCACTCATCAGTGGATTTTCTTCAGGGTACTTCGATATACTTTTAGGTTCCTTTTTTGCCACAAATGAGCGCATAACATCAAAAGCACAGTTATTATCGAATATTGTGGCTGCTTCTTTGGGCATGCCGTAGGCCAGGGGGTGGCTGACATCAAATTCCATTCGAAGGATGGATCCAGTGCATACGAATTCACTTCTTTTTACTTTTTTCAAAACATTCCTGACTGGCAGGCCGAAATGTTCAACAGCCAGGTTGCAGGAAGCATTCATGAAAATTAAAGTCCCACCGTTCTCTTCCAATTTTAGTATTATTCCGATTTTCCTAAATCGGTAACGTGTCCCTGATTTCTATCGAAGATTAGTTGCCGACACGGTTGATTCTGAATTCGGAGTTGTCAGGAGGAACGACCGCCTTTTCCACTGGCTTCTTCAGTTGGGGCACCCATTCATAAGGAAGGCGATAAGCACGATAGACACGACTCGAGAAGACCTTCTCCTTCAAATTGAACGGACTGATGTACTCCCAAACGATTTCATGTTCACGCGTGACCTCGAAAATCCGACCATGCATGCTTTCCATGATCAAAGTGTTCCCGTTGGGAAGACGCTGGGCGCCACTCCTGTAGTGGCTGTAGAACTTGGCATCCTCTTCGAAAGGTGAAAACGCTGCCGTGCGGGCCGTGTATTGCCAGACAATCTCTAGCGTGGTCGGATCGAACTCCAGGACCCGAGAATGATCCCTGAGAGCGTTCCATTCACCTGTCGGAGAACCAGGATTCGGAGCCCCGAATCCAGCGGCCCCGCCATTGTTGAAGACGATTATGTTTCCCTCACCCGGAAGACCCTTGGGTATCACATGGGCATGATGCGGACCGATAATACAGCCCAGCTCCCGGAGGGCCAGTGTAGATGTGTACTCCGGCCCCACCTTCCACACAATCTTGCCGGTTTTCTTCGAGATGATGAAGATCATGGTTCCTCGATCGTCGGTGATGATGTTGTCCGGATGAAAGCGCTCGTCCCCCGCATCATACCACTTGTTCGGACCGACATAGGAGGCTGTGTTCAGGAACACACAGTGTTGATTCTTACATCCCTTCATGATGGTATTCTTAGCTGTGTTGCTGTGCCCGAATTCTTCGAAATGCTCTACCGGCATCCATTCCCAGACGATTTCTCCGTTCCAGTTCACCTCGATAATGCGGGCAGCCCTTGGCAGGTAATCTCGTGTAACCTTGGGCCATGTCCCACTCTTCTGGCTTAAAATCAGGGTCCGTCCCCGGTCAATAAACGGAGCCATGCCTGGAACGTAATAGCCCACGGGAGATCCTTCCCTCACGAAATCGTGATTTTGTCTGGCGGACCACATCATCTCGTCTCCGACCTTGATCTGGTCTGCTCTGCCGAATTTCCAGACGATATTCCCATCCCAGTCCTCCTGGATCAAGTCATCGGATCCGATCTGGTGCTTGTATTCTTTCGTGATCCTGCCGACAATGCCGCCCATGATGTAGCCGCCAGGGAGAATCGTGACCGGAAAACCAACGATGTGCTCCCAATTCCGGACCAAATTGCCATTCATATCGATGAGGACGGCTCCTGGTGCGGTTTCAGACTGGTAGATTGTGTAACCATTCCAACACTTTTCAGGTTTGTAGATTGTGGTTCCGGTGGGGTATACGGTCGGACTGCTGATTAAGGTTATCGATACGAAGGCCCATGAACATAGTGCTGAGATCATTAAAGCCTTTTTCATATTATTCACTCCTTTCATTTTTTCTGCTTTTTTAGAATTATAGAATTGGGGTCATACCAAGTCAACTAATTTACAACTAATATTCAAAGGCTTATCTGAAACTGATAAACGTTGTGCATCATTGACATCTTCATATCCTGCCAGCCGACTGTATACAGATTGGCGCAGCAGATTGGTCATATCATGCTGAATATTGCGCCCGGTTCGTCTATCGTTCATAACAGCAGAA
>DRHQ01000092.1 GCA_011049545.1 Candidatus Aminicenantota bacterium
GAGTTTTTATTCAAGGTTGAAAGCAGATTACAGGTCGCATCGAGGTTTGACAGAAAAACATAAAATAAGCTATCTAGATTGGTATTGTTACTTTAAAAATAAAGATACATAGCTCCACTTTGTGAGTATTATGCCCGCAATGACAATCTCAATCATCTTATCTTTGTTGTGGGTTTGATGAATCAAGCCCCTACATAAGGGAAAATCTAAAGTAAGAAAAAAGTAGCCTGTCCCCTTTTCCTTCATTGCCACCTAAGAGAGTCTCTCTATTACGATGGCTACACCCTGACCTCCTCCGATGCATAAGCTTACCAAACCCATATTCTTATCATTGCTTTTCAGAGCATAGATCAAAGAGGTCAATATTTTTGCTCCAGTTGCACCCACAGGATGACCAAGAGCTATGGCTCCCCCATGGACGTTAACCTTGGAGCGATCCCATTTTAGCTCCTTCTCCACCGCTAAGATTTGAGCCGCAAAAGCCTCATTAAGCTCAATAATATCGATGTCCTTAAGTTCGAGCCCTGCTTGCGTTAAAGCCTTTGAAACAGCTGGTACTGGCCCTATTCCCATAATCGCAGGATCAACTCCAACATGAGCGTAAGAGACAATCCGGGCTAAAGGCTTAACTCCGAGCTCCGAAGCTTTCTCTTCTTTCATGACCAAAACGGCTGCGGAAGCATCACAGAGGGCACAGCTGTTTCCTGCAGTAACCGTTCCATCTTTTTTAAAAACAGGACGAAGTTTTGACAATTTCTCTGCTGAGACTCCCTCCCTTGGGATTTCTTCTGTATCGAAAATTTCTGTCTTTCCTTTTCCTGCAGGAACCTCAACAGGAAGCACTTCCTCCTTGAATTTACCTTCCTTTATTGCTGTGACGGCTTTGTCCTGGCTTTCTGCGGCAAAAGCATCTTGTTCTTCACGGCTGATACTATATTTCTCAACGAGGGCTTCTGCTGTCATTCCCATCAAATGCCCGGCCAAAGGGCACATAAATCCATCTTGATGCATGATGTCGATTAATCTACCATCTCCCATACGATTACCCCATCTCGCTCCACCTGCAATATAGGGGACCTGGGAAGTATTCTCAGCTCCACCTGCTAAAACAACTTCTGCGTCCCCAGCTTTAATCATTTGGACAGCGAGAGAAACAGCCCGCAGAGAAGAACCGCAGCGCTTGTTGATCGTAAATGCAGGAACTTCATGAGGCAACCCTGCTTTTACAGTTGCAAGACGCCCTATATTTGGACCGAGTCCAGCCTGCCAGCCAGTGCCGAAGACCACTTCATCCACATGCTTAGGTTCAATCCCAGCTCTTTGAACTGCCTCTTGAAGGGCGAGAGCTCCCAACTCTACGGCAGAAACTTTTTTAAAAGCACCCCCGAATCTGCCTCCGGCGGTTCTGACCGCGCTGGCGATGACAATATCACTCATGGATAACCTCCCATTTTATTTGCTTATTATTTGAAGGATTGATTAAAAGATTTACTATTATAATCATCACCTCTTGAAAGTGTCAATAAAATAACTCTTTTATTTCTTTTCTTTCTTTGTTCTGCGAAATAGCTTTAAAAATAAGTGGGGTCAGGTCTTGCTTTTTGCCTATCTTAAAAATCTCATAGAAATGCATTAATGTTCCATTGCAAGGATGAAAGCAACTTTGCCAAAGTTGACCTCACGCAAAAAATATAGTATTCTTATATTTATAGTATCATTTATATCGAATTGTTATTGGTCCTATAAAATTACGAAAAGGAGATTCCCGATGTTAAAGAAAAAAATTTTGGGCTTAAGTATTGTTCTATTTATTGCTTTGAGTATTTTCTACTGTGGCGGTGGAGGTAATGGAACACCAGATATACCAGAGACAGAGATATCAGATCCTTCTTTTTCGACTGATATTCAACCAATCTTCACCAGCAATTGTGCTCTTTCTGGCTGCCACAACAGCACTGCCCAAGAAGGATTGATCTTGCTGCAAGGCCAGGCATACACAAATATAGTTAATGTCGATTCAACTCAGGACACTCAGCGACCGGTCAGAAAACTAGTGCTTCCAGCCGATGCTGCAAACAGCTATCTGGTGATAAAAATTGAAGGTAACCAGACTGTTGGCGATCGCATGCCACAAGGAAGAAGCGCCTTAAGCAGTGTTAGGATTAATAACATCAAGAACTGGGTTAACAGAGGAGCCAAGAATAACTAATAATAATTCATAACATTAATTTTTGGGGGAAGAAAGATGAAGTTCAAGTCTAGACAATTTTTCTTTATTTTCTTCATAGGTTTGGTTTTAATCTTCTCTTTAAGTTTTAAACTTCCAAAAAAACCATCTTTAGTACAATCCGCTGGTGCCGCAGAGGGCAGGCTTCAGGAAGAAGTGACGACTATACTCAAGCGAAACTGCAGTGTTTCAGACTGCCACAGAGGAACTTATCCCAGGATGAATTTGAATTTTGGAGAAGATAAATTCCTAAAGTCTCTTTTAAACATCCCAAGCCAGGAAACCCCTTCACTGAAATTGGTCGATAAAGAAAATCCGGAGCGAAGTTATCTTTTAATGAAAATAAAGGGAGATAAAGCAATTGTGGGAAGACGCATGCCTTTAGATTCTCCTCCTCTAAGAGAAGGTGAAATCAAGATTATTGAAGACTGGATTTCAAGCCTAACTACAGCTCCTTTCGAAAAGGAAAAAACATTAACTCAAATAGATAAAACGGCACCAGAAACAAAGTCTGAGCATGAAAAAAAAGGGATTAGAAAGCCTGCCTTTTGGGGAACTCGACTTATAAATCTCCCCACCACTCAATCCATAGGAAAAGGACGATTACTCTTCAGAATATCCCACCGCTTCTATCCGGCAATAGGAAGCGGATATGATTCATTTTATGGACTGGATGGACCTGCTGTGATTCTTTTAAGTTTTGGCTACGGATTAAGGGATAATCTTGATCTAACTCTGGCACGCACTAAATTAAACAAAGAAGTGGAACTCTCGCTTAAATGGGTGATATTTGAACAAGGAAAAATATTAACGCTGCCTTTTTCAGCGGCTCTAAATCTCGGAGGAAGTTTAGTTACTCAATCTCAGCCAGATAGTAAAGTTTTTCGTGCTGATAATATGAAATTCAACCTCCAAGTTATCCTTTCCCATCAAGTGAGTAACACCCTCTCCTTTGTCCTTGTTCCTGCTTATTCTTCTAACACCAATCACTGGGATTCTTCACCAGAAGGGACTTTTGCTCTGGGAACAGGTGGAAGATGGATGATATTTAATGATTTTTCAATCATATGGGAATGGATTCCTGTATTAGCCGGATATAAAGACAATTCTAACGGTTGGGGATTGGGAATCGAAAAGAAAATCGGGGGGCATGTTTTTCAGGTTTTCATTCTTAACTCAACAGGATTAACATCCGATCAATTCATCCCAGGAGGAGATTTTAGATTAAAAGATTGGGATTTTCGAATCGGATTTAACATTTTCCGAAAATTCTAATTTTGTTTTATCCTTGATTCAATTCAAGATCTTATTCAATACAAGGGGATAAATAGGATACTCTCTAAATATATCCTTATATTTAAAACAAAAATCCGCTTTTTATACTTCTCATGTATAATATTATCATTCTCGTAATCATAAAAATAATTCCTCCCGCCAAGAAAATGGAATAAATAGTAAGGAATATTGTATTCAGAAGAGGGATTGTATTGAAGGTTACCTGAGGAAAAAAGAGATCCAGTATGGTTTTTCCAAATAAAATGATCATGATGGTGATTCCTATAGCAGACCTGTAGAGATACTCCTTCGCATTTTCCATATCTACAGAATCCAGGATTATCAGGGGGTAAAGTA
>DRHQ01000093.1 GCA_011049545.1 Candidatus Aminicenantota bacterium
CCATTAATAATGCCTATGCTGCCTTTGAGGATGATATTCGAGGTTCTATAGAGGAAGGAAAGCTTGCTGACCTCACTATTTTTGACCGCAACCTGCTTGAGATCCCAGTGGATGAGATTCTGAAAACAGAAGTTGTCTATACCATCGTTGACGGCAAAATCGTATTTGAAAAAAAATAGGTTCTTTGCTCTTCCTGTAGGGGCTTGATTCATCAAGAAATTGGGGCCAGGCTCCATTTTTTATATATGATTCATCAAGCCCACCTTTTAAAATATGAACGGGATCAGATCTCTATAACTTCCATAACTTTCATTGTTGTAGGGGCTTGATTCATCAAGCCCACCTTTTAATTATATAAATAAACTGAACGGTTTTGATTCTTCCTATGTACGGATTCTTCTTATGTAGGGGCTTGATTCATCAAGCCCACCTTATTATATTGGATCGATTTCTTTTTATGCGAAAAATGGAGCCAGGCCCCATTTTCTTATGTAATGAGAGATTTTGTTTTTTTATGTAGGGGCTTGATTTACCAAATCCACATTAACTTGACAAAAAGCTATATTTTATTTATTTTATAATAGACCTAAATATTAGTCTAAATATAGACTAATAAGGAGAAAAAAATGATTAATTTTTCAGAGACAATTCCTGCCAGTAAAGCGAAAGCATATTTTTCTGAATTGCTGAGAAGAGTTATAGATTATCATGAGTCTTTTGCTATTACCCGTAGAGGGAAAATGGCAGGCGTATTAATTGGAATTGAGGAATACGAAAATCTTATTGAAACTCTGGAAATATTGAGCGATGGCGAATTAATGGAAAGCATTAAAACTGGGCTCAAAGATGAAAAAGCAGGAAGGATTCATGCTCATGAAGAAGTCTTTAAAGAATAAAGGGCTTGAAGCTTTTGAAAAAATACTCTATTAAGTATACAAAAGAAGCAAAAAGGAAGATAGGAAAACTTGATCCATCGATTAGAGTAATCATTAAAAATGCAATAGAATCCCTCTTATCAAATCCTTATAAGGGAAAACCATTATCTCATGAATTAGCGGGACTATACTCTTTAAGAACTTCTGATTATAGGATTATCTATCGGATAAAAGAAAAACAACTCCTAATCATAGTGATTTCCGTAGGGCATAGAAAAGAAATCTATAAAAGATTGAGAGAAGTTATATCTAGAGACTGATTGACTATTTCCTATGTAATTGATATTCTTTCGCTACGAAATCAATAGGAGCTGTAGGGTATGAAATGTCCTAAATGTAACTTCGAAAATCCAGCTGATACAAAATTTTGCGGCGAGTGCGCGGCACCACTTCCATCTTCAGAGGAAATCTCCGCTCCTCTCACCGAGACTCTCGAAACTCCCAAAGAAGAACTAACCACAGGCTCCACCTTTGCCGGAAGATACCAGATCATCGAGGAACTGGGCAAAGGAGGCATGGGTAAAGTCTACAAAGCTCAAGATACTGACCTGAAAGAGAAAGTTGCCATCAAGCTTCTAAGGCCGGAGATAGCTGCAGATAAAAAGACGATCGAACGCTTCAAGAACGAGCTGAAATTTGCCCGGAAGATAAGGCACCAGAATGTCTGCCAGATGTATGACCTCAATAAAGAGAAAGGTGCGCATTACATCACCATGGAATATGTGGACGGGAAAGATTTGAAGAGCATGATCAGGATGATGGGGCAGTTAAGTTCGGGGAAAACGATTTTCATAGCCAAACAGATTTGCGATGGTTTGGCAGAGGCTCACAGGTTGGGAGTTGTTCATCGTGATTTAAAACCTCAGAACATCATGGTTGATGAGGAGGGGAATGCGAGGATCATGGATTTCGGGATAGCTCGCTCCCTTAAGACAAAGGGGATAACAGCCGCAGGGGTGATGATCGGGACACCAGAGTACATGTCTCCCGAGCAGGTTGAGGGGAAGGAAGTCGACGAGCGCTCTGACATTTATTCATTGGGAGTAATCCTATATGAGATGGTAACCGGGCGAGTTCCTTTTGAGGGTGATACGCCTTTTACTATTGGTGTGAAGCACAAGAGCGAGAAACCGCAAGATCCCAAGGAGCTCAATACTCAGCTTCCAGAAGATCTAAACCTTGTTATCCTTCGCTGCCTGGAGAAAGATAAGGAAAAGAGATACCAGAGTGCAGGCGAAGTGCGGGCAGAACTCACCAGGATAGAAAAAGGCATTCCCACGTCTGAAATAGAGATCCCAAAGAAAAAGCCCCTCACATCCAAAGAGATAACAGTCTCATTCAGCTTGAAAAAGCTCTTCATCCCTGCTCTAGTCGTTGTCGCCCTTATAATCGCAGCAGTGGTTATCTGGCAGATTCTTTCACCAAAGCAAATAGCTTCCCTTGAACCAGCTAAACCCTCTATTGCAGTACTTCCTTTTGTGGATTTAAGTCCTCAAAAAGATCAAGAGTACTTTTGTGATGGGATGACCGATGAGATCATTACAAAACTATCCAGATTCAAGGGATGGAAAGTGATTCCCAGAACCTCAATGATGCGCTACAAGAACACAGATAAAGATATTAAAGAGATCGGACAGGAGTTGGATGTCGTAACCATCCTTGAGGGAAGCGTGCGAAAAGAAAAGGATGATATTCGTGTTAATGCTAAATTAATAAGGATAAAGGACAGTATTTCCCTCTGGTCAAATTCATACGAAAAGAAGCTTGAAAGCGTTTTTGCTATCCAAAGCGATGTTGCAGGGAAAATCGCTAACGCCCTGCAAGTGGAACTCTCTCCTGAAGAGAAAGAACGACTTGCGAAAAAGCCGACAGAGAATCTTACCGCCTATGACTATTACCTCAGGGGTCGCCAATATTATGTCCGTTACCGAAAGCAGGACAATGAGCGTGCAATTGGGCTTTTCAAGAAAGCGTTAGAGTTTGATCCCGATTTCGCTCTTGCCTACTCAGGCTTAGGCGATTCTTATGGTCAAAGGACATTAAAATTTGGATTTCCTAATACATGGCTTGAAGCGTCCATTGAAGCCAGCGAGAGGGCGATTGCCCTAAATTCTGATCTTTCAGAGGCCTATAAGGCGCTCGGGCTTGCTTATTTTGGAAAAGGATGGAGTCGAAAATCTATAAAAGCAAATCAAAAGGCAATTGAACTCAATCCAAACAATGTCCAAGCAACTGGAAACATGGGTTGGACTTATCTCTGGATGGGGGAATTTGAGAAAGCCATGCCGTGGTTTAAAAAAACTTTAGCCCTTGATCCTACGCTTCCCTATTCTTATTACCAGATGGGCACTGTATATCGTTACTTGGATGACTACGCCAAGGCAGAGCAGTGGTTGAATAAAGCTCTGGACCTCCAACCAGATTTTCCTGAGGCAATTTCCGGATTGATCATGTGCTATCTGGCACAAGGGGAGCATCAACAAGCTGTTGAACAAAGCCAAAAATTGCTGGCAATGGCCCCTGATGGCTTCCGTGCGCTCAACATTGCAGGTTTTGTTGAGCTGTTCTCAGGAAATTATGAGCAGGCTCAGCAATATTATCAAAAATCGATTGAAATTCGCTCGATAATGGAAAATTTGACCAACCTGGGATATGTCTATTGGAAGAAGGGACAGCGGGATGAGGCACGGAAATTATTCAGCCAAAGTCTCGTTCTCTGCCAGAAACAGCTTGAGCAAGGCAGTGAATTTTCGGCGGCTCCATATTATATTGCTGCCGTTCATGCGATTCAGGGCAACAAGGAAGAAGCGTACAAGTGGCTGAAAAAGGCAATCGATTCAGGATGGCGGAACTTTCGATTAGGTTCAAGAAACCCACTTTTAGAAAATCTTCGAGAGGATGAGCAGTTTAAACAGATGATGGCCCAGGTGAAAGAAATGGTTGATAAAATGCGAAGGAAGATAGAAGAGAAAGATTATTGACAACTCCCCATTGCTAAAGCAAGGGGCTTTACGGCGTTCTCTGGTAATTTTCTGTAGTTTAAAGCTTAACGATTTTTATTCTTCCTGATATGGCAAGCGTTATTTTATGCTTCCCCCATGAATTAGAGATATAAATAGAAGCTAAATTAGACACGGTTCCCGCCGGATGGAAGGTGGGGCTGTTGTTTGCTTTGAGGGTTACTCCCCTGAGAAAGTATTGGCGCTCTCTCTTCCATTCATTCTGCTCCTCATCATATATTTCGATGGCGTAGCTGTGCTGGTCAAATTTGATCCTGACTTTTACTCCCTCGAATATGGACTTATACCTGGCATAATTCAGGCGGGAGTTTATTTCCCGGACAGCACTAATAAGCTTGTACTTAGGGGCAAGGTTCAGGAATGAAGTTGAAGCCAGGCTCAGGATGATGCCCAGGACGAAAAAGGACGCAAGTGCCTCCACGAGTGAAAATCCTCTTCTCCAATTCTCGTAGTAGATTATCTTTTTGTTTTTCATTCAGAATTCCTTCCACTCCACAGGTTTAAAAAAAGAAAGGCAAAGAACAGGCCTGGCTGTTTTCGGTGCATTCTGGACAAGATCACTCTCCTCCAAAAGCCGCTCGTCGAACGTGAATGTTAGTTTGTTTTCGTTGGATAAATAATCCGAGGCATGGAGGCTTCCCAGAATATGAACAGTTTTTCCCTTTCCTTCTATGGAAAATCCTTTATCAGCGGCTGTTAAGGAGGCTTGAATTTTTATCTCCTGGGGAGAGTTTTTATCAATTATTATTTTTCCCTCTCTTTTAGTGTTTTCCAGGAAATCCTTTCCCGTTGCAAAAATAATCAATTGGGAATTTGAATCTTTAACATAGGGCACTTTATCTATCCATTTGACTCCCTGGTGAATAAGGTGGGAGGAAAGAGTGATTTTATCTGAGGAGATAATGGTCAAATTAGCGCCTTTAAGAATTGAGGGGATTTCTTCCTCCGTGACCAGGACAGCTTGGCCTGAAGGGTCCATCACCCCGCCGCCGAGGGAATTGATCTTTCCGTTGACGATGATTATACCCAGGGGGATAAGATCGTAATAAAGGACTTCCTCGGGTGTAGAAAAAATCGTTTTGCTCTTCTGAGGGCTGTACTTGAGAATCCAGCAGCCCTGCTCGGTAAGAAATGATACAACTTGGAAGTTCTCTTCGATAGCCGTAACCATTTCCTCCACATCTCCCTGGACATAAATCCCTCCCAGGCCCATGTCGTCTTTGATTAAATAAACTCCGTCTGGAACAGGCTCGTTTGTCTCTTCCAGGCCCAAGATGGCCCGAAGGCGGAGGTGGGAAAGGTTCTGCGGGTGAAAGAATTTTATTTTCAGGGCTTTTTGCACCTGGGAATTTGCATCTTTGGGAATTAGATTTCCTTCAGCGAAGCTTATTTGAGGGGAAAGGAGATTCTTTTCTGAAGGGAGAAAGTCTATTTTATTCTTTTCTACGAAATCATTTTTCTGATCTGGATCAAGCTTTTTGTCCACAAGTAACGGGATATACGGAAGCGGGAGGTTGCCGGCGAAAATTCCCAACCTGGCTTCGAGGCTGGATTTCTTAGCCTCCTTAAAATTCTTTATTTTTCCTACTGATGAAATCGCCGTTTTATAGGTAGCATGGAAATAATCTTCTTTTTCCTCGATTTTTTCGAAGTAAAAATTTGTGATGCTTTCCCACCAGAGGTGCTCCCAGGCTTGGGAATTCTGGAACGGAAGGCGCAATCCGAGGAGCTTTTCCACTATTTCTGAACCCTTGTTTATTGTATCTTCTCTGAGTTCAATAGATTCGTGGGAGGAAAGAAGCGAAGGAGAAACTGTCTGAGAAAGCAAGTTGAGAAGATGATCGAAGCCAAGCTTTATTCCGTTCTCAGAAGCATAAGCAAGGAGTGTCGAGTTTTTTTTATAAGCGCTTAATTTAAGATAGATTTGAGAAAAATAAAGCATGCTTAATCCCAGCGTGGAAAAGATAAAAAAAAGAAATACGGAAACAAGAGTCATGGCGCCTTTCCTTGTTTTTATCTTCTGGTCAATGCAGGGCTGCCATTGCTGCTTCAGGTCAGCGTTCCAATCAGCGTCTGAATGCCAGAGCTGCATTCTTGGGAAACACAGAAATTTCATATTTTTTCTCCTTATTTGACTCGAGCGCAAGGTGCAGTCTCACAAGGACGGATGCTTCCTCAAGGTTAAAACCAAATGAGGCCGCATCTTCTAAAAGAGGCTGGGCAGGGCTTGAGTTTGTCTTTCTCCTGAGAATATGTTTGTCCTTGTCAAGGAAAAGAGATATTTTTTTCAAAAGCAAAACTTGAGATTTTTCTTTTAGAAAAGAGAAATTCAAAGGAGAAGAGAGGATTATGCTTTTTTTGGCTACCCGGGATATGGATATAACTTCCCCTTTAGAACGGTCAAAAATACAGATCTCTCTTCCTTTTTTGACGTCACGAGTGCTTTGGAGCCTGATTCTTGTCTGTCCTTCGAGCAGGTCATTGAGGGGAGTCAGATTTTTTTCTTTGCTGAGGATAACCAGGGTGCCTTCATTCTGAGTTATTCCTTCGAGGAATCCGAGCTGAACGGGCTCAAGAAGCCCCGAACCTCCGGCGAGAAGGTCGGTTTTCATTTTATCCAGGGCGGCGAGAGCTGCTTCTTTTGTTTCTTCTTTATCCTTGAGCTTTAAAAAGATATCCCGGGTAAATCCAAAAAACTCAAGGCTGGCAAGAACAACAATAAGGAAAAGCGTCAGAGAGAGAATGCTCTCCATAAGGGAAAATCCTTTCTCTGAATTATTTCTCATTTGTCCCACTCTTTCCTCTCCTTAAAATCCCAGATCCCTGGATATAAAAAGAACTATCCTGAGCTTTTTTTGAGGATGATTCTCGGAGAAAATTTCAATTTCCACTCTTTTCATGCTCGAAGAAACATCTTTGATTCTCCATTCTCTCCAGAAAGTCTCAAGAAGGCCTGCTCCTCTGACTGATTCCATCTGGAAACCTTCTTTCAATTCATCGTTTTCATAGGGAAGAGATTTGAGATACTCAAGCTTTGAAGATGCTAATTCCGCTGTTCTTAAGTTGCCATCAGCCCTCCTCTTGACCAGAAGAGAATGTATAGTAAGTTGAGCTGTTCCCGTGATCAAGATAAAGACCAGGGTGAAAGATACAAGGACTTCCACCAGAGTGAACCCGCGCTTATTCCTTTGTTCATCCATTGGTCTCCTCGTTTGGAAGATTTTTACTTAATCTTCTCCGTTCCTAGTAATGACAAGTGCACAAGACGTGCCAAGACTGAGAATTAAATTTTCCAGGGGAAGGAGGAGAAGAATTCGAAAGAGATGTCAACTAATGGGAAAAATAAGGAAAATAAAGGGATAATTTTGTCTACAATAGTTGACACATAAATGAGAGTTAGACAAGGTTAGAAAAGCTATGATCGCAAAATTGCGAAAAGATGGATAAATGGGGATTGTCCCCAATTTTCAATTCTTATTCAGTTGTTTTGCGCTTACCTGTGCATTCGTATTCACCGCCCATAGGGCTGGTGTATTTCCCGCTTATCTCGTTACCTTTGACAGTGCCGTCAAAGTTTATGGTGTCACCGCCTTCGCCCATAGTGCGCTTGAAGCTCAGTTTTTCGCCGTCAAACTTGAGGTCAATCAGCTTCATTTCCTGGTCCATGCTCACCCAAACACCCTCTAATTTTCCATCCCTGACACTCAAGGTCATTACTGCAGGAATCATGCTACCCTGGAACTCAGTTTCCATCTCCCAATCCCCGATGATAGCCTCATAGATTTGTTTTTCCTGAGTCATAGATGCATCATAGCTGTTCCCTAATGGTGTTAGGGAGAGAAAAAATAAAAGCATTAGAAAACAATTCAAGATTTTAAAGGTTTTCATTTTGTTACCTCTTTTCTGTTCAGTTGACTGCTATTCGCAATCGAAAAATATTTTTTGCTTTTTTACCTTTAAGTTTGTTTATATCACCTTCAACCGGTAATTTTTCGATCGCTTCTATTATTTTATTGATTATGCCTCGTTCAAGCTTCTGAAGGTATTTTATACTTGTTTTACTGTATAAAAATTTCATATTTTAAGAATATCCTTTGCCTCTTCAGATGATACAAACTCATCGGAGGAAAGGATTCCCAAAATTTCTTTTTCGTCTTTTGCTGAGAGAAGTAATTCTTCTTTTTTCCCTATTATTTTATTTATCCAGGTTCTAAGTGACGTTCGGATTATTTCCGATATGCTCTGATTGCGAAAGAATGATAATGCTTTTACTTTTTTATATAGTTCTTCATCGATTGTTATATTTAGTCTTCTCTTCATTTTATACTCCAATACACATATGCATCATTATGTATAATATTTCAACTAATCTATCAAGTTTAGATTCTTGATTGTCGCCTGTAATTTATAGCAAAGAGAAAATGTCAAGTCACATATAACTCCCTAACTCCTCAACACCTGAAGTGGTGAGAATAGGTCATCATTTCAGGTGAGAAAAAAAGATGAGAACTCATCCCTAGAATTATCCCCAATTTCCTCCTAAAAATCATCCATAAAGGCTATTTATCCTTAAGGGAGTTTCTTATATATTTATTGGGCATAGAAGTCGGGCTCTTACCATGCTTCCTATCAACACAAAAATGCGGAAAAGTATTACTCTTTTAAGGCATTAGCGCAGGCGGTATGACTCGTTAGAGGATAAAAGAGACCATCCTCTTTACAAAAAGGAGCTGCTAAGTAACTTGACCTACAAAACTTAGTGCATTTGAGATTAGGCTCTATGGTTACACAAAGGAAATCTATGAGCAAGTTACTGGCACTCTTAGTTAGAGGAATTAGATCTATGCTTTAAGATCATGAAAACGGAGGAAGAAAAGATGAAAAGAAATGAACTAAAAATATTCTTGAGCGTAATTTTTATTACTTTTGCGCGTATAGTATCGCTGACATTAACTGTAGAAGGTGCAACCATTATAGTTCCAGATGACTATCCCATAATCCAACAGGCAATCAGTGCTGCAATCAGCGGCGATACAGTGTATGTGCGAGCTGGAACGTATTCTCCCTATGAAAATGGCGAGACATTCCCCATAAGAATGAGAAATGGAGTGAGTTTGATTGGAGAGGGAGCAGATGTCTGCATATTGGATGGTGAGCACGCTTACACGGTGATAGAATGCATTTTTATAATTAATACCTCAACAAAAATTGAAGGATTCACCATAACCAATGGTTCCGGAGGATTAGGCGCTGGGATCTTCTGCTCTTTCTACTCCTCTCCGACTATTGCCAAGAACATCATTACTGGAAATAGAGCATCCAAAGGGGGCGGTATCTACTGCTTTTCAGCCTCTCCAAACATCATTAACAATGTCATAACTGGAAACAGCGCCTCCATCAGTGGAGGCGGCATCTACTTCAACGTCCTATATTTGACTTCGACCATCGCCAACAACGTCATAACTGGAAATGAAGCCTTAGGTGAATTGTCGTGGGATGGAGGGGGCGGCATCTACTTCGAACAAGCATCTCCGGCTGTTACCAACAACATCATTACCGGAAATACATCCAACTCCGGGGGAAGCGGTATCCATTGCTATAGCTCTTTTCCATCCATCACATATAATGATGTATGGGGAAATTTTCCTCTGAATTATTCTGGTTGTGCAGAGGGAACAGCAAGTATCTCTGAAGACCCGCTGTTTGTGGACCCGACCATCAGTGGCTATCAACTAAGAGCAGGTTCGCCAGGCATAGATACAGGTGATAACAGCGTTTCTGGACTGCCAGAGCTTGATCTCGACGGCAATCCCAGGATTGTGGATGGCGATGGCGACGGAGCTGCTGTTGTTGATATGGGTGCCTTTGAGTATCAAGGCGTAATGGCGATCGAAGCTACAATAGATTTCGACCCGGATACATTAAATTTGAAGAACAAAGGCAAGTGGGTCACTACCTATATAGAGCTGCCCGCAGGTTATAATGTAGCAGATATTGATGTTTCTTCTCTCTGGCTTAACGGTTCTGTCAATGCTGAATCGAAACCAGCATCGATTGGTGATAATGATAATGATGGGATTATTGATTTAATGGCTAAGTTCGACAGAAATGCTGTAGAGGACCTACTCGTGGTAAGTGAAAATGTTGAGATTACAGTTTCAGGAAGTTTAGTTGATGGACCGCAATTTGTGGGAATTGATATCATAAGGGTAATAAGCAAAGGAAAAAAATAACTCTAATTTTTAAAATACAGAATCAGATTCTCAATAATCAGAAAATTTTAAAAATTATGAACGCCTGACTCCGTTGTCAGCTTTAGCCCACTTTTCATTATGAAGCCGAGAATTTCTGACAGAGGAGGTTGATTCTATTAATTTCTGCCTGTGATAGTGGCGTTTATATTCAAAGAGCCAGTGTAGCTCACTGGTAAATCAATTGATTAGTGATCAGCAGGTCAGGGATTTGAATCCCTCTGCCTATTTTTCCGTGATTTTTATTGATAAGGATTTCGTTTTTGAGATGCTGGGAACTTCTCCATATTTTCACTCAATTTCCACTTACTGACACTCTCAATCACTTATATCATGGTGAAATAACATGGTCAGTCACAGAGATAAGGATTATAATCCAGTTCTTTTATGTTTTGCGGGTTTTTTCTATATTTCTATAGAGAAATAAGGGTTGTAATCCAGTTTATGCCAAAGAGAACGGCCAAAACAACTATGCCCTGATTGAGGAACTTGCCGTACCTTACGATAGGTGCCCGCCATCCTGGAATAACAAATATTCCCAGGCGGCACACGAATTGAAGGAAGACATAAACGAGGGTCAGCAAACCCAGCCGGTGATAAGCAAGGCTCCTGCCCAAATCTCCGTGCATGGCCGCAACCATCGATCGGGATAGGCCGCACCCCGGGCACGGCAAGCCCGTTGTAGCCCGGAGCATACACATACCTGGTATAGAGATTTTGCCCAGTCTGAGATGAGATGTTCCCGGAGACGCTGGCTGGAGAATTAGAGCTGCGGCGAGAATACAGAAACAGGCAATAAGGATAACAAGATGGGGGTATAATTCGCTTCTCACCGGGAAGTCACTGACCTGAGGTTTTCACTCTATCTGGTCAAAGGCAATAAGTAGGATCTCAATGGAACGAGGCCCTAACCTCTGGTTTTGTCAAGACAACAAGACACCAGATTCCTATCGGCAAGCCCACGATGCAGCAGGGGCTGATGCAGGGAATCATGGCAATTATGCTGGCAGCAATACATAAGCTCCATTGGGTGAGTGCTTTCATCTTAAGGGAGGCATAGATGATAAAACCGGCCACCAGGAGGCCCACAAAACAAAACGCAACACCTGCTGCGCCCTCAGCGATGCGCGCATACCCTCCGATGAATTCATTTGACTTGATTGATTCAATACCCGTTTCAAAAAGGCCTGCAATCAATCCGATAAAACTGAGAGCAGCACCAAGGATTCCCGTGATGAGCAGCCCTATTGATGGGCCGGATACCTGGTCGGAAGCCTCCGGGGTTGTTACCACAGGTTTTTGCTCTTTACTCATTATTTCCCCCTATGTTGGTTTTAAAAGTTTCCTCAGGGATACGAATTTCAGTCATCCGCATTGTCTCTTAATTCATCAGGTGTTTCCGTACACCTGAAATAGAATATAAAACGAGAATAAACAGAGCCGATTCTATTCAATCGAAAATTGAATGTCAATAAAAAGCGAACCGTTCAAGTATTGCCACGGCTCGCTGCATACATATCTCTTATTCTAATTTCTAAGGAAAAATAGCGTAAAAAGCAGAGAAACAGGGCGGGATTTGGGCGATAAATAACATAATTTCCGTCTTTTTGACAAAAGGCGTGAAGAAAATACGGGGAAATTATTAAAAAAGAGGAGGAACTATCTAGTTAAAATAAGATTTCCTTGACATTTAGAGGAAACGCTCCTACTATATGGAAGGTTTTTAACATTTTATAGGTCCGTTTGAAAATCTGATTTTTTGATTTAAAATGACGGACGAATTTCTTTCTCGGGATAGAAAGAATAAGATCTTTGAAAAATAGCGGAGCAGCCTTGATCGATCCTATTTGCCAGAATAGTGTGAAAAGAACTTCTTCGGAAGTTCTTTAATAATTGGAGAGTTTGATCCTGGCTCAGAGTGAACGTTGGCGGCGTGCCTGACACATGCAAGTCGAACGATTCCCGAATAGCTTGCTATTCGGGAAGAGTAGCGAACGGGTGAGTAACACGTGAGTAATCACCCCTCGAGTGAGGAATAATTCCGCGAAAGCGGAACTAATACCGCATAATACTCTAGGGCATAAGCCTTTAGAGTCAAAGCTTTCCGAGCAATCGGATGGCGCTTGAGGACGAGCTCGCGGCCTATTAGCTAGTTGGTGGGGTAATGGCCTACCAAGGTTATGATGGGTAGCCGGCTTGAGAGGGTGTACGGCCACACTGGGACTGAGACACGGCCCAGACTCCTACGGGAGGCAGCAGTGGGGAATCTTGCGCAATGGGCGAAAGCCTGACGCAGCGACGCCGCGTGGAGGATGAAGGCCTTCGGGTTGTAAACTCCTGTCAGAGGAGAAGAAGTCCCGAGCAATCGGGATTGACGGTATCCTCAGAGGAAGCCCCGGCCAACTACGTGCCAGCAGCCGCGGTAAGACGTAGGGGGCAAACGTTGCTCGGAATTACTGGGCGTAAAGGGTGTGTAGGTGGCTGAGTAAGTCAAAGATGAAATCCCAAGGCTTAACCTTGGAATTGTTTTTGAAACTGCTCAGCTTGAGGATAGTTGAGGAGGATGGAATTCCCGGTGGAGCGGTGAAATGCGTAGATATCGGGAGGAACACCAGAGGCGAAGGCGATTCTCTGAACTATTCCTGACACTGAGACACGAAAGCTAGGGGAGCAAACGGGATTAGATACCCCGGTAGTCCTAGCCGTAAACGATGGGCACTAGATGTTTCCGCTTTTAGCGGGGGTGTCGAAGCTAACGCATTAAGTGCCCCGCCTGGGGAGTACGGTCGCAAGGCTGAAACTCAAAGGAATTGACGGGGGCCCGCACAAGCGGTGGAGCATGTGGTTTAATTCGACGCAACGCGAAGAACCTTACCGGGGTTTGACATCCCTCGACTGCTATGGAAACATGGCTTTCCTTTCGGGGACGAGGAGACAGGTGTTGCATGGCTGTCGTCAGCTCGTGTCGTGAGATGTTGGGTTAAGTCCCGCAACGAGCGCAACCCTTGCCTTTAGTTGCCAGCGAGTTATGTCGGGTACTCTAAGGG
>DRHQ01000094.1 GCA_011049545.1 Candidatus Aminicenantota bacterium
CGGTGCAGTTGGAATGAAGCTGAAAAAGAGATTTAACTTTGAGATAATCGAAAAAGAATAATATTCTCAGCTAACTGAACTTGCTAATTTTCCTATCCCTTAGCCATTGCCTGTTTCCTAAGGTCAGGGGATAATTTCTCTATAGCATATCTCAAGGCCGTTCTGGGCATTTCCTTCTTATTTCTCATCACATATTCAAAAATCTTTTTGGGCTCATGATTACTTGCCACCTTCAACATCCAGCCATAACCCTTCTGTACCATATCGTCCTTATCCAGAAGGAGGATATCCGCAATCTCAAAAACAGGTGCGAGCGATTTTTTCTTTTCGATAGAATAGATCAAAACTACAGCCGAGGCCCGTCGCACCCATCTATTTTTTGAAACAGCCCATTTTTTAACTTTTGGAAAATATTCTGGAAATTTGTAAATAAAGTGCCCCAATGCCCGGCAGCAAAGGCTGTCACAGGCCGCCCAGCTTGTAACATATTTTTTCAGCCATAATTCCAAAATCGCGAAGTCCCTTTTTTCAAATTTATCCCTCAAACGAAAAGCCCAATCAAATGCGACTCCCAGCTCTTCCATAAAGCCCGATTCCAGTAATTTCTCGCACAGACCGAATATTTCCTGCTTGGGTCTATCTTGTACGGCTGAAAAATATTTCTGGGTGATCTTTTTGAAAATAGGAGTCTTCACACCCAGCAATTTAATTTCTTCTTTGAAAAACCGCTGAATAGACTGGCGGTATTGCTCATCGACATTTTTCCGTAACTCCTTCCTTATATCCTGAATAATTTTATCCTCTCCTGACATAATCTTATCCCCCTAAAAAATAGACAGGTAATGAGCGCTTCCCATTATACGTTTGCCCCTTATCGTTTGGTTGAGCTGAGCTGCGATAGCTACGGCTTCAGGTAGTTCAATCATGAGTGCTCTCTTTTATTCGATCAGTGTTAAGATGCTTCTTCAGACAAAGAATATACAGAAGGTAATAATAAAAATCAATAAACGGAGAGAGATGCCCGCAGGTAAACCGGAAAAGGTACCGGAAAAGGGGACAGGCTACTTTTTTTTAATCGGTGGGTTTGATTTACATTATGTAGGGGCTTGATTCATCAAGCCCACCTTTATCATATAAAGAGATGGCTAAGATATGGGATCAGGTCTCTGCATTTAATAAATAATTTTTATTATTAAAATGTGGATTTGATAAATCAAACCCCTACACAATATATAAAAAAGTAGCCTGTCCCTTTTTATTTTTTATTCGTACCGGAGCGAATCCACCGGATTGGCCAAGGCTGCCTTGGCAGCCAGGTCTATTGTGGGCAGCACGGCTACGACGAGGGACAGCATTCCCGCCAGAATGAAGTCTGCTTTAAAATCTCAACGTAAATACTGTTTCAACATTGGGCTCGGAATGAACTCCGATAAATCCATTATGCAGGCGCATAATCTGGCGGGATAGGCTGAGTCCGATGCCCGAGCCCCCTTCCTTTGTAGAGTAGAAGGGGATAAATATCTTCTCTAGATTCTCCTCCAGGATTCCAGGGCCGTTGTCTGTTACCTGGAAGAGTATCTTTCCCCTTCCGTCCAAACGAGCATCCAAATCAATTTTTGCCTTCTTCCGTCTCTTAACAGCATGGAGAGCGTTCAACAGGAGATTTATCAAGACCTGTTCGATGAGTTCAGGGTCAGCTGCCAGTTCTAGACTTTGTGGTTCTATGGTCACCTTAAAATTAATTGATTTATCTTTGACGTGCGTCTGCATTAGTTTTTCCACTCGGGCAAAAAGCTCTTTGACAGCGAAAATCTGAAAATTTGGCTTTTGAACCAGAGTCAGATTTCTGTAGGCATCTACAAAATGGAGCAAACCTTGACTGCGCTTCTGAATAGTCTGGGATGCATCACGGATGTCAGTAAAAGATTCGGGACTTATATTTTCTCCTGATGAACCCAAATTGTAGCTTTCCTTTATCAATTCATTAATAGTCGAAGCAAGCGAAGCTATTGGAGTAATAGAATTCATGATCTCATGAGTGAGGACCCGGATGAGCTTTTGCCAGGCTTCTATTTCTTTCTCCTCCAGCTCGCTGTGAATATTTTGAATGGATACCAAAGAAAAATTATGTCCTCGAAGCTTATACTCCGCAGCATAAAGAACCAGGTGCAGCAGTTCGTTATCATCTTCGACTTTGACCAGGGCTTTTTCTTTCGACTTGAGCTTGAAAAGCGTGCTGACTAATGGCTTGCTCCAGGATTCGAGAGATTTTATGTTTTTGAGGTGAGGGACTTTTAATAAACGTTTTGCAGCTGTGTTGATCAGCTCCACTTCGCCGCTGGGCTGAAAAGCGATCAGGCCTATACCTATATGTTGAACGACTGTCTGTAAATATCGATAATGTTCTTCTTTTTCAGTCCTTGTTTTTCGAAAGGCATTCATGACTTCATTAAAGGCCTTTCTTAGAGCCTCGAAAGATGAACCCAGCCCATCATCTTTAAATGTCTGGGAGAAATCACTGTACTTAATAGATTGAAGAAAACGGGTCAGGTCTCTATTTGTTTTCTCAACATAGCGAATAAGGGTATAGATTTGATAGATGATCAAGGTTCCGAGAATAAAGAGAGCTGCATACAGATTTGTTTTAAAGAGGAAGAAGAAACCACAGATTGTTGCCCCAAGCAGTAATATGCGAATGGTGCAGTTAGCTCGAAAACGCTTATAAACCATATTTCTCCATTCTTCTGTATAAAGAAGCTCTCGATAGGCCAAGCTCTTTTGCAGCGTGAGTTATATTGCCTCCATGTTTGCTTATAGCTTTGTGAATGGCTAATTTTTCAATATCTTCTAGATTATAATCTTCAAAAGCCAGGTCTTCCCCTTTTGTTTCCTGGGTAGGGAAGAAGAAATCTGAAGGCTGCAACGCCTGGGATTCACTCATTATTATTGCCCGCTCAATGGCATGCTGAAGCTCTCTGACATTGCCGGGCCAATGATACTTTTCCAGTCTTTTCATGGTTACTGAACTCAGCTTTTTTAACGGCTTATGGTATTTTTTGCAATAAATCTTTAAAAAGTGATCAACGAGAGAAGGGATATCCTCAATCCGATCATGCAGCGGAGGCAGGCAGATTTCCACGGTGTTAATGCGGTAGAGAAGATCTTGGCGGAACTTGTTCTGGGCCACCATTTCATGAATGGACATATTGGTTGCGCAAATAAGACGCACATCGATCTCAATTGGCTTGTTGGAGCCAAGCCTGATGATCTTTCGACTGTCCAAAACCGTCAGCAGTTTTGCCTGAAGGGTTAAGGGGATATTACAGATTTCGTCGAGAAAGAGTGTTCCTCCTGAGGCGACCTCGAAGCGGCCGGCCCTGTCTTCTCTGGCATCAGTGAAGGCTCCCTTAACATGACCGAAGAG
>DRHQ01000095.1 GCA_011049545.1 Candidatus Aminicenantota bacterium
CTCTTCATCCAAAGAATTCTTCCAGAGAAGCTCCTCGATTTTTCCTTCTATTCGCTCCAGCTTTTCTTCATCAAAATGACTTTGAGAAAGCACTTTTTGAGCCAGAGAATAAGCCTCCTGTAAATAGCTTACCTGGTGAGGGATTTTTCCCAAAAACCTTTCAACCTCAGCCTTGGCTCGATCTCTTTTCTCATGTCTTTCCACTATCCTTTTTTTGTGTCCTACCTTCCTTTCTCTTTCCTGTTCAAAGGCTTTTAATACTTGGAGATCGCAGAAAGCAAGAGATTGAATTTTAGCCTTTCTCCCTGGTTTTCTCTTGTAAATCTCGATAGATCTCTCAATCCCTTCCAAAACAACATGGAGAGGAATTTCCATCTCTTTCCATCTCGCAATATAATCAATCTCTTTGGAAGAGAGGAAAAAGGGAGCCCCACGGTGCTTGAAAAAATGAAGGGCGATAGATTGAAAATATTTACTCCCTGCTTCTTTCATGAAGAATCCTCAGTCCCTCTAAAGCAAGATAGGGCTCGTGAAAATCTATGGAATTGACCTCATGGCTGATTTGGGCGGCAAAGCCTCCAGTGGAGATGACGCTGGCTTTTGTTCCCAATTCTCTTTTTATCTCTTCAATAATATTAGAGACCAGACCGACATAACCAAAATAAAGACCCGATTGCATGCTGGAGACAGTCGTTCTGCCTATCGCTTTGCGGGGTTTTTTTATTTCTATGTGGGGCAACTTGGCCGTTTTAAGGTAAAGGGCCTCGGCGGAAATCTGAATTCCCGGAGCTATCGCCCCACCTAAATACTCCCCTTTAGAGGAGACAGCGTCAAAGGTCGTGGCGGTTCCGAAATCAACCACAATGCAGGGACCCCCATGCTTCTCAAAGGCTGCAACAGCCGCAACTACTCTATCCGCTCCAACCTCCATGGGATTTTCATAAAGAATAGCCATTCCTGTCTTCAATCCTGGTCCGACTACAAGAGGTTTAATCCTGAATAGACTCTGGCTTAAATCTTGAAAGACCGGCGTCAGGGGAGGAACAACACTGGAGAGAACAACGGATTTTATATCCTCCGCATTCATCCCTGATAAGGAAAGCAGGGTTAATAATACAATCTCGTATTCATCACAAGTTTTCTCCCTTTCTGTCCTGATCTTCCAATTCTTGATTAATTCCTTCTCCTGAAATATTCCCACACCGATGTTGGTGTTACCTATATCTATGGCTAAAATCATCTCATCCCTCCTTTAAAAAGAAGATGCTCACTTTTTCATTGTCTTTATCTCTGCTGAAAAAAAAGATTTTCTCTTTCCCCGGCTCTCCAGGATCAAGCTTCCTTGAGAGTGAATCCCTCTGTAAATTCCAGACACTTCCCCGCTTTCGGTGACCAGAGTTATTTCCTTTCCAAGGGGCAGAATCGAGTTTTCTTGGAAATGGCAGGCAATTTTGTCCTTCTCATCCTGTAAGAATCGACTGTACCAATGATTTAAAGCAGGCCAAAGGTTTTGAAGCACGATATTCTCATCCATATCTTCCTTTGATATAAGCTTAAGGGAAGTGGCTTCATGGCGAATTTCTTCAGGGAAATCGCCCCTCCCATGGTTCACATTCAGACCTATCCCCAGTATAGCATAGTTGATTCGGTCTCCTAAAAAGCCACCCTCGCAGAGAATGCCCCCCAATTTTTTCTTTCCCCATATTAAATCGTTTGGCCATCTCAGCTTGATCCTAAGACCGATTGAATCAAAAACGGCATCAGTGACAGCCAATCCGGCTATAAGGGGAAGAAGGGAAATGTTGAAGTGGGGGGGGCGGAGAATTACAGAGAGATAAATCCCTTTTTTTCTGGCCGAGTACCATTTCCTTCCTTTCATCCCCCTCCCCTTTGTCTGCTCATCAGAGATAACAACAGTCCCTTCCTCTTCTCCAGAAAGGGCCATTTCTTTAGCTATGTCGTTAGTAGAAGAACAACTTTTAATCCGGTTTATTTTAGCTCCAATCTCCATGGTAAAAAGTGGTGTGCAATCTCACGAGAAAAAATTGAGATTGCCACGCCGCTCCGCTCCTCGCAATGACAATTTATTGTATGAGATTGCTACACTTTGCTCGCAACAGTGGATTGCCAAGCTCCCTGCGGTCGCACGCAATGACATATAATTATAATCGTGTCACTCTGGGACAAAGCATTAAATTAGGGAGAGAATATGCTTGAGGCTTTCTTCCGTCTTTGTTTTTTTGTCCCGAAGATCCCGAAGCTTTCCCTTTGTTTCTTTAACAACTTCTTTTGGAGCACGGTTAAGGAAATTGGTGTTTTTAAGCCTGGATTCTATTTTTTCTATTTCCAACATAATCTTCGAAAGTTCTTTCTCAAGCCTCTCTTTCTCCTGATTTAAATTGAAGACCCCCTCCTCGATAGGAATAGCTATCTCCCAAGAACCAGCAATACCCTTTAAGAACTTCTTTTGCTGAGGAAAATGTTCCAAAATTTCAACCTGGCGAATATTAGCTAGAGTCTGAATGTACTCCTTGTTATGGCGAATAATTTCTGCCTCTGTTTTTTTCCCCACTTTTCTCTCATCCTTCACTTTCACATAAAGATCAACTTTTTTCTTAGGAGGAATCCTGTTCTCTGCTCTTATGGTTCTAATCCCGACTATCGCCTCCTGGAGGAATTTCATCTCTCTATCTGCCTCCTCATCTTTTAGCTCCTTTCTTGCTTGAGGGAAGGATGTCACTACCAAAGATTGCCCGGAGGAAGGGATATGGTGCCAGATTTCTTCGGTAATAAAGGGCATAAACGGATGAAGAAGCCTCAGTATCTGGTCTAAGGTATCAACCAGGACGGCTTCTGACGTTTTGTTCCCTTGTTTAAGACTCGGCTTGACCAGCTCGATATACCAATCACAAAATTCATGCCATATAAAATGATAGATTTTATTGGCCGCTTCATAAAACTTATAGTTTTCTAAGGCATCATTCAACTCTTCAATAATCCCGACTAATCTGCTGCGGATCCACCTGTCAGCCAGAGTTAATTCCTCTTCTTTCAGGCAAAATTCCTCTCCTTGGATGTTCATCAGAACAAAGCGGGACGCATTCCAGATTTTGTTGGCAAATGCCTGATAGCCTGCCATCCTCTCTTCAGCAAGAGAGAGATCCATGCCTGGAATGGCTTGGGCAGCCAGGGTGAATCTCAAAGCATCTGTGCCGTATTTCTCGATCATTTCAAGGGGATCAATAATATTTCCCTCTGATTTGCTCATTTTTCGTCTTTTTACATCTCTGACCAGGCCGTTTATGAAAACATGGCGGAAAGGGATATCTCCGGCGAATTTAAGCCCCATCATAATCATCCTGGCAACCCAGAAAAAAATGATATCAAACCCTGTTGATATAAGATCAGTGGAATAAAAAGCCTTAAAATCCTCTGTTTTTTCGGGCCAACCCATAGTCACAAAAGGCCAAAGGGCAGAGCTGAACCATGTATCAAGAATATCTTCATCCTGAACGACCTCCGAACTCGGGCATTTTTCACACTTTGCAGGGGCTTCCTCCGAAACCATCACATGCTCGCATTCCTGGCAATACCAGGCAGGTATCCTGTGTCCCCACCAGAGTTGACGTGATATACACCAGTCATGAATGTTGTACATCCATTCAAAATAGGTCTTGGCCCAGTTGGAGGGGATGAACTTAATTTTCCCTTCCTCAACCACTCTGATAGCTTCTTCGGCCAAAGGCTTCACGCGAACAAACCACTGCCAAGAAAGATGAGGCTCAATAATGGTCTGACAGCGGTAGCAATGACCTATAGCATGCTCATAATCTTCCGTCTTTTCGAGCAACCCCATCTCTTTAAGCTTTGCTATCACTTTCTTTCGACATTCAAACCTGTCTAACCCTTTAAATTCTTCTCCAGCCGCTTCAGTCATCCTGCCTGAACCATCAATCACGATAACCTGCTCAAGATTGTGGCGTTTTCCTAATTCAAAGTCGACTGGATCATGGGCTGGAGTCACTTTGACTGCTCCAGTCCCAAATTCTCTCTCAACTCGCTCGTCTGTAATAACAGGAATCTCTCTGTTTACTAGGGGAAGAAGAACTTTCCTCTTCTGATACTTCGAATAGCGCTCATCATCAGGGTGAACAGCGACCGCGGTGTCACCAAGCATAGTCTCGGGACGTGTGGTGGCAACCGTAATACTCTCTTCAGAATTCAAGAGGGGATACTTGATGTAGTAGAGTTTTGCCTTTCGCTCCTTGTGTTCAATTTCGATATCTGAAAGAACTGTTCCACAATGGGGACAGCGGTTAACCAAGTAATAGTCTCTATAGATAAGATCCTCACGATAGAGTTCGATAAAAACGTGCCTTACCGCCTTGGAGAAACCCTCATCCATAGTAAATCTTTCTCTTGTCCAGTCTAAAGAAATTCCAAGTTTCTTCAGCTGGTTGGTGATGATCCCGCCATATTTCTCCTTCCAGTCCCAGGCCATCTTCAGAAATTTTTCTCGACCGATTTTCTCCCGCGTCAGTCCTTTTTTAGCCAGACTCTGTTCAATCACATTGTGAACAGCGATGCTTGCATGATCTGTTCCGGGAAGCCAGAGAGTGTTGTATCCCTGCATCCTGCGCCAACGAACAATGATATCAGGCAGGGTAAAGCATAGGGCATGTCCTACATGAAGAGAGCCTGTGACATTTGGAGGGGGAAGGACCATAGAAAATTTCTTCTTGGACGAAGGAACCTGAGGAACAAACAAGCCTTCATCGATCCAGAATTTCGACCATTTTTCCTCAACAGGCTTAGGATCGTAAACTTTTTCCAGAATATGCTTTTTCTTCATCGGAATCATTTCTTTATTGGGATCAGGCTCCATTAATATTCAATAAGGACCGAGTCCTCTCCTAACAGGCTCTCGATTCTTGTCGTTATATCTTCTGAGAGAGAGATGCCGTGGATATCCATAGACTGAACCACCATCCGGTAGGAATGAGGAGTTTCGAGCTCAAAAAACACCGGACACTCTCCTCGATTCTCGTCCAGCATACCCCTCAATTCTTCAAATACTGACTCCTCGATGCCAGGAAGAAAAACCCTCAGCATTATTCTTTTCGCCTGTTTTTGGAAGGCGTCAGCTAAGGGCATAACTTGGAGAAGGTGGATCCTCTGGCTTTCTCCTTCTCCTAAAAACTTCCCCTTAACCCAGACCAGCTGGTCCTCTCTTAGGTAGTCATAATATCTTTTGTAGCTATCGGGAAAGACAACGACCTCAATCCGGCCACTAAGATCTTCCAGGATAAAGGTGGCCATTCTCTCATCCTTCCTAGTTTTAAGGGGTTTAAGAGAAGATATGATTCCGGCAACTCTTATTTCGCTATTAAAATCTTTTTCCTCATCCAGCTGGCTTATAGACTCGGAAATAAGCCTCTTTAATTGCTTCCCGAATTTGGCCAGAGGATGACCCGTGATATATAATCCTAAAGCATCTTTCTCATAGGAAAGAATAAGAGATTCATCCCATTCTGGCATCCCCTCCACCTCAGGAGGAATGGGGGGAGGCTCGATTTGTCCTGAGCCAAACAGGAAACTCTGTTTTGAAGATTTAATTTCCTGCATTTCATGAGAATACTCAATTACTTTATCTACAAGATGAAACATCTGTGATCTTCGCCATCCTAATGAATCCAGGGCTCCTGCCTTTATTAAACTCTCGATTACCTTGCGGTTTATAACTTTGGAATCTGCCACCTCACAGATATCAAAGGGTGAAGTAAATTTTCCTCCCTTCTCCCTCGCCTGTATTAGAGCCCGGACCGATCCTTCCCCGACATTTTTTACGGCTGAAAGGCCAAAGCGGATATCTTCTTTAACGACGGTAAAATTGAAATCGCTTTCATTAATATCAGGGGAGAGAATCTTTATTCCCAGCTCGTCACATTCATTGATGTACCTGGCAACCTGAGAGGTTACCCCTCTTTCAGCTTCTGAAGTCAAGAGGGCCGCCATGAAATGGGAAGGATAATGGGCCTTTAGATAAGCGGTGCGGTAGGCCAAATAGGCGTAGGCAGTGCTGTGGGATTTATTAAATCCGTAGCCCGCAAAATAATTTATCTGATCGAAGATCTTATTTGCTTTAGCCTGGCTCAGGCCTTTCTTCTTCGCTCCCTGGACGAATCTCTGCTTTTGGGCTTTCATCATGCTCGTAACTTTTTTCCCCATCGCCTTGCGCAGGATATCGGCTTCAGCCAGAGAAAATCCTGCTACCTCAGTGGCGATTTTCATCACCTGCTCCTGATAGACAATGATGCCTTGAGTCTCTTTCAAGATCGGTTCGAACTCCGCGCATTCATAGCTAATTCGCTCAGGGTGGTTTTTGCATTTTATAAATTCATCTGTCATTCCGCTCTTTAAGGGGCCTGGTCGGTAGAGAGCATTCAAAGCAATCAGGTCGGGAAAGGTTTCAGGCTTAAAATTACGGAGCAAATCCTTCATTCCCGAACTTTCAAACTGAAAGACACCATCTGTATTGCCTGATTTAAAGACCTCAAAAGTTTTCTTATCATCCAGGGAAATATTCTTAATGTCTATCATTTCGCCTGTTTCTTTTTTGACGAGCTCAATCGTATCTTGAATAACAGTCAGGTTGCGAAGCCCTAGCAAGTCCATTTTGAGCAGGCCAATGGCTTCGATATCCTGCATCGGAAATTGGGTGGTAATCTCACCCTTGGCAGATTGGTAAAGCGGCATAAACTCCACTAGCGGTTTCGGGGCGATGACGATTCCCGCAGCATGAATGGAGGGATGGCGAACCTGTCCCTCTAATTTTTGGGCCACAGAGAGGAGGTGGGCGATCTTGGCATCTTTGTCCCTCAGTTCCTTCAACTGGGGAATCTTCTTTAATGCTCCCTCAATAGTGGCATCAGGACCAAAAGGAGGAATCATCTTGGCAATCTTATCTACTTCGGGAAGCGGAACCTCAAGAGCCCTCCCTACATCCCTGACCGACTGCCGAGCAGCCATAGTCCCAAACGTAATGATCTGGCAGACGTTTGTCTCCCCGCCATATTTTTCTTTGACATAATCGAGAACTTCATCCCTTCTTCTTCCGCAGAAATCAATATCTATATCGGGCAGGCTGATTCGCTCCGGGTTGAGAAATCTCTCAAATAAAAGGTCGTATTCCAGGGGGTCGATATCTGTTATTCCTAGACAATAGGCAAGCAGGCTCCCTGCAGCTGAACCCCTTCCCGGTCCCACCGGAATATTGCTGTCTCTGGCCATCTTAATGAGATCCCAGACAATTAAAAAATACCCTTCGAAGCCCATTTCCTTAATGAGCTTTATCTCATTCTTCAGTCTCTCTTCGTACTCTTCAACAAGGTGCGCGATCTCATCCTTTTTCTTCCCCTTGGTGATGGCTTCTATCTTACTCTTGAATCCTTCCTTAACCACTCTATCAAAATATTCACCCAGGGATGTTCCCTCCGGCGCCTTGAATTGCGGCAAGAAATACCCGGAAAGAGTGAATTCGAAATTGCACTTCGCTGCGATCTTGGCTGTATTCTGGATGGCTTCAGGGATTTCGCCAAAGAGATCTATCATTTCTTCGCTCGACTTAAAATAGAATTGATCGCTGCCGAAACGAATTCTATCCTGCTCTGTCACTTTTCTGTTGGTCTGGACACAGAGGAGGATGTCTTGGCTTTCAGCATCATCTTTTGATAGATAGTGCACATCATTCGTAGCAACTAAAGGGATATCGAGTTTTCGAGAGAGGTTGAGGAGTAAAGGATTAATTTTCTTCTGTTCCTCCATGCCATGGTCCTGAATCTCGATGTAAAAATCACCCTTGGGTAAGATGGAAGCATACTCAAGGGCAGCCTCTTCTGCTTGCTCCTCCAGGCCTAAGTCCAAAGCATTGCCAATCTCTCCTTTTAAGCACCCAGAAAGCGCGACCAAGCCCTCGCTATGTTGAGCTAAAAGCTCTTTATCGATACGGGGTCTATAGTAGAAACCCTCCAGATAGCTCTTGGTGATAAGATGGCATAGATTTTCATACCCATTTTCATCTTTAACAAGCAAGACCAGATGAAAATGGTTCGGTCCTTTCCCTTCAAGCTTTTTGATAAACCGGCTTTTAGGAGCAACATAGACTTCACAACCCAGAATCGGCTTGATCCCCTTCTCCTTTGCCTGTTTGAAAAAGCTCACCGCACCAAAAATATTTCCATGGTCGGTCAGAGCAACAGCAGGCATATTGTGCTTATAGGCAGCTTCCACCAAAGATGCGGTTTTGAAAGCACCATCCAGAATGCTAAATTCTGAATGGTTGTGCAGATGAATAAACGTAAGCTCCATTTTTATCTCATAATAAAAAGGGGGCAGGCCCCTTTTTTTCCATTTCTATCATTCCCAAGGCATCTACAGTGATCAGGCTGGGTGTTTGAGAAAACCGTGAGCAAGGCTGAGCAGGCACGGTTCCTCTCCTTTTAGGAGAGGAGAGCGAAGCCTGTATCCGAGCGGGATTTCCTCGCTGGGGAAATCCCGCGTGTTTTCGAAACACCCAGACTGATCGTTTATTTACCATAACGGAAAAAAAGACGCTTTCTATCATTCCCACTCTATTGTTCCTGGCGGCTTGCTTGTAATATCATAAACCACACGGTTGACACCCTCAACTTCGTTAACAATCCGATTCGATATGCGCGACAGGAGTTCCGGACGAGCAGGATACCAATCAGCCGTCATCCCGTCCTCACTCTGGACGAGGCGGATGACAACAACGCTCTGGTAAGTCCGCCGGTCTCCCATGACTCCGACTGATTTAACAGGGAGCAAAACAACAAACGCCTGCCACAACTCATGGTAAATATTTGCCTTTTTTACTTCCTGGAGGAGAATTGCGTCAGCTTCCCTTAAAAGCTTAACCCTCTCTCGAGTAACTTCTCCTACGATCCTTACGGCTAGACCCGGGCCCGGAAAAGGGTGTTGGTGAATAAATTCCCCATCCACCCCCAGTTCCGAAGCTATAGTCCTCACCTCATCTTTAAAAAGTTCTCGGAGAGGCTCAATAAGCTTAAACTTCAACTGGCTGGGCAATCCCCCCACGTTATGGTGAGATTTAATGGAAGAGGAAGGGCCTTTGACAGGATTGCTTTCAATCACATCAGGATAAATAGTGCCCTGGGCCAGGAACTCCGCTTCTCCTATTTTATCCGCTTCATCTTCAAAAATGCGGATGAACTTCTCCCCGATGACTTTTCTCTTCCTCTCCGGGGACGTCACTTTCTTCAGCCCTTCAAGAAAAAACTGGGAAGCGTCAACACCGATGACGTTAAGGGTCAATTTACTCTTGAATTTTTTCATCAATTCCTCATATTGCCCTTTTCTCAAAAGCCCGTTATCAACAAATATGCAGAAAAGATTATCCTTGACAGCTTTATGGACGATCAGCGCCGTGACCAGAGAATCGACTCCACCGCTGAGCCCACAGATAACTTTCTTTTCTTTTACAGACCTCCGGATTTCCTCCACTTTTTGGGCAACGAAAGAACTCATTCTCCATTCAGACTTCGACCCGGAAAGAGAAAAAAGGAAGTTAGACAAGATCTTTTTTCCCTGTTCGGTATGAACGACCTCTGGATGGAACTGGACGCCAAAAAACTTTCGTTCTCTTTCTTCCATAACAGCCACATCACAATGAGAGGTCTTCCCAGACACGATAAAGCCGGGTGGAACTTCCTCCACTCTATCCCCATGACTCATCCAGACCTGCCCGTTGTCTTTGATCCTGGAGAGCAATCCCCCTCTATCTGTTACCCTCAAAGAAGCAAATCCGTATTCTCTTTTCTTGGAAGAGGCCACTTTTCCTCCCAAAAGATAAGCCATAAGCTGCAATCCGTAGCAAATGCCCAGAACAGGAATCCCCATCTCGAAAATCTCTCTGGAAGCAAGAGGAGCATCTTCACCATAAACACTCTGAGGACCTCCAGAGAGGATTAAAGCAGCGGGATTTTCTCCTTTGATTCTGGAAGGAGGAGTGCTGAAAGGGAAAATCTCAGGAAAAACTCCTAATTCCCTTACTTTCCTGGTGATGAGCTGTGTGTATTGGGAACCAAAATCAAGGACAATGACCTTCTTCATGTTCCGATTTTAGCAGAGGAATAAAGGATTGTAAACGCAATTATCAAAAACAGGATAACAGAGGTAGCATTTCCAATTCTGCAGTAGCTGATTGCGTTGTTCGAGGCAAAGGTTTTGGGAAATAGCTGCAGCGACCATTGAAGAAAGGCTCCGGCTGTATGGTTCCAAAACACGTTGCTTTTGCCCCCAGAATAAATGGGGCCAGGCTCCATTTTGCAAGAAAGAAGACATTCTCAACTTGAAGACATAACAGCAGAAAATGGAGCCTGGCCCCATTTATTCTCAAGGCTTCGCTCTCCTCTCCTTCGGAGAGCAACCGTGCCCGCTCAACCTTTCTCACGGTTTTTTCACCACACAGCCTTCGCCCAGCAAGGGGAGTCCACGCAGTGGATCGGCGAGTATGTCTGAGCAGGGCGAGTTACGCAGCCGCCGAGAAGAGCGAATGGAGAATGGCGTTAAAAATCTGAAGGGGAGCGAGGCTATTTCCCAAATCCTTTTCTAATAACGGAATTGGAAATGCTTTTGATAATGGAAAGAAAATTGACTTCAATTCTCTATTATTTTATAGTTGTTTAGACTATGGACTGGGAAAAAATTGTTCGAGAAATAAGCACCAAAACAGCTTCGAAAATCATTCTTTTGGTTTTGGATGGTTTGGGTGGACTACCTATTCAGGGGAAAACAGAACTTGAAGCTGCTCACACACCGAATCTAGACAGTCTTGCCGCAAAAAGTGTTTGTGGTTTAGCTGACCCGGTTTTCATGGGCATCACCCCTGGGAGCGGACCGGCCCACCTCTCTCTCTTTGGTTACAATCCCTTGAAACATCTCCTGGGCCGCGGAATCCTGGAAGCTCTCGGATCCGGCGTAGAGGTAGCGAAAAATGATCTGGTGGCCAGAGGAAATTTTGCTACTTTGAGAGACAATCTTATTATTGACAGAAGAGCGGGCAGGATCCCTACCAGCGCCAATGAAAAGCTGTGCCAGAGACTCAATAGCTCTTTAAAGAGCGTCGAGGGTATAGAAATCACCCTTTTCCCTGGGAAAGAGCACCGCTTTGTGGTCAAATTCAGCGGAGAAGGGCTCTCAGATGCTCTCTCGGATGCAGACTCTCAAAAGGATAACAAACCCAGAGTCCCTGCTCAAGCATTGTCCAAAGAAGCCGCAAAAACTGCCCACATTGTAAATGATTTTATGGATGAGGTGATAGATCTCTTGCAAGATTCTCCCAAAGCCAATGCCGTCCTTTTAAGGGGATTCTCCAAACATCCCTCTCTCCCGAGCATGGGTGAGCTTTATAAATTAAAACCCGCTGCCATAGCTAACTATCCCATGTACAAGGGTCTGGCCAGGCTTATAGGGATGGACGTCCTGACTGCAGGCCAAAACTTACCCGAACTCTTCGCTACTGTAGAAAAAAACTACAAAGACTATGACTTTATTTATGTCCATGTGAAAAAAACGGATTCTGCGGGAGAAGATGGAAATTTTAAGGCTAAAAAGGAAGCCATTGAAGAATCAGACACCTACATTCCCCGCCTTCTTGCCCTTAAGCCTGAAGTCCTGGTCGTTACATCTGACCATTCTACTCCTTCTCTTTTAAAATCTCATTCCTGGCACCCCAATCCATTCCTCCTTTTCTCCAAAACTTCCCAGGTTGATAAGGTACGCCGATTTACCGAAAAAGAGTGCAGTCAAGGCTACTTGGGACGATTTCAAGCAATTTATGCCATGTCATTGATGTTAGCCCATGCGGGAAAATTAAAAAAATTTGGAGCTTGAGGTCCCTTTCCGTTGACAATAACCGAGTTACACTATAGAATTAATAGATATTAATGATGTCAAAGCACAAAGGCTGCTGGTTGCGGATAATCCTCTTTTTTTCCCTTATTTTCCTGCCTTTTCCTTCTCATCCTGACTCAAGAATGGAAATCCATAACCTCCGCTACCACACACATCCCTCTTATACCAGAATTGTTGTTGATATCGGGAAATTGAGGGAGTACGTATTCAGCGAACTTCTCTCTCCAGATCGGATTTATGTTGATATCTACCAGGCCAAACTGAATCCCATTTTACATAGCAAAATATTTCTTGTTGAAAATGACTATCTCAAACAAATACGTATTGCTCAAAAGACATCTTCTACAGTCAGAGTTGTGGCTGACCTTGATTTCAAGAAAGCATATTATCGGGTCTGGCACCTCCCCGACCCGTTCAGGATCATCATTGACATATTTCCCTCCAAGCGCCCTCGTCTTCCCCAGCCTGCTCAGCCTGCCAAATCAGGATCAAGCATAATCCGCCAGTTAGGCTTGGGAATCCAGAGAGTTGTCATCGATCCTGGCCACGGAGGAAAAGATCCTGGTTGTATCGGGAAGAGCGGGCTCCAGGAAAAAAAGATAGTCCTCGACGTTGCCACGCGTCTTAAAAAAATACTGGAGTCAAAAGAGAATCTCGAAGTGATAATGACCAGGGAATCAGACATCTTTCTTGATCCGGAAAGCAGGACGGTCATAGCCAACCAAAAACAGGCAGATCTGTTCATCTCCATCCACGCTAACGCCAACCGCAGCCGGAAGCTTTCGGGCATAGAGACGTTCTATCTTAATTTCAGCCAGGATCCTTCTATCATCGAAACAGCCGCCCGGGAAAACGCAACTTCTACCAAGAACATAAGCGCCATGAAAGAAATCATCGAGAAAATCGTCCAAAACAGCAAGATTGTTGAATCAAAAGAGCTCGCTGAATGTATCCAAAACAGCCTGGTGAAAAATATCTCTCAAAAATACAGCAAAGTCAGAAGCCTGGGTGTCAAAGGAGGTCCCTTTTGGGTTCTTATTGGAGGAGAGATGCCTTCCGTTCTCGTTGAAATCTCTCACTTGAGCAATCCAACTGAAGAAAAAAGGCTTAAGAGTCCTCAATACCGACAGCGTGTTGCCCAGGGAATTTATGAAGGAATAAAAGAATACGTGAACTCATTAGGGAAAGGAAAATAACAATGAAGAGAAGAGATTTTATTAAGGATATGGCCGTAGGCAGCCTTCTGATGAAGTTCCATCCCTCTCTTTTGGCTCAAAAGAAAATTTCTCCTGATTTAGCCTGGATTCAGGGCGATTCTCCAGTTTTGATAACAAGAGAAGCTCTCTCTTCGTTAGGAGGAATAAAGCGCTTTGTTTCCAGAGGGGATGTTGTAGTCGTTAAGCCCAATATTGGCTGGGACAGGCCTCCTAAACTGGCAGCCTGCACCAATCCTGAAGTCGTCAAGACTCTGGTCGAACTCTGCTTCGATGCAGGGGCAAAAGAAGTTAAGGTTATGGATAACCCCTGCAACCCGGCCAGAAGAACCTATGTTCGCTCTGGTATTTCGGCAGCTGCAAAAGAAGCAGGAGCGAAGGTTCTCTTCCCCAATCCGCATCGTTTGAAAAAAATGGCGCTAAATGGAGAATGGCTTAAAGAATGGGAAGTCTATACGGATTTTGTCGAGGCAGACAAAATCATAAACGTGCCGATTGCCAAAACCCACAGCCTGTCAAGGCTGACCATGGGCATGAAAAACTGGCTGGGAGCACTCGGAGGAAACCGCAACCAGCTCCACCAAAAGATTGACCAGGCTATGATAGATTTGGCTGCCTTCTTTAAGCCTTGCCTGACAGTCTTAGATTGCTACCGAATACTCATCAGGAACGGCCCTCAAGGAGGCCGAGCCTCTGATACAAAGCTTTGCAAAACCGTTGTAGCGGGAGTTGATTATGTGGCTGTTGACGCAGCAGGCACCACCTTTTTTGATTTAAGACCTCAAGAGTTGCCCTATCTTCAAGTGGCCCACCAAAAAGGATTTGGAGAAATCGACTTGGAGAAATTAATAATTGAAAAAAGAACGCTCTAAAAAATACCGAGTTATCCAAGCTGCCCGAATCCTCATTCAATCGATCTTCTTTATCCTCTTTTTTTATCTATTGCTGGTAACTCATTATCCTGGAGAAGATTATATCGGGCATGTAGAAATTTTTTTCCATTTTGATCCTCTTCTAGCCATAGCAACTTTAATCGCTTCACGAGCCTTTTTTGTTTCCTTTGCTCTTGCGGCTTTGACCATCGTACTCACGTTTATCCTGGGACGAGTTGCCTGTGGCTGGGTGTGCCCTCTGGGTTCCATCCATCAATTCTTCTCTTTTATCTTCAAAAAATCTAAGCTCCTAAAGCCCCAGAAAAACGGCGACAACCGGACAGCCTGGAAATATTATCTCCTGCTATTTATTCTGGTAGGCACCCTTTTCTCCCTGGACCTGGTAGGAATATTCGATCCCCTTTCTTTACTCTACCGTTCCTTTGCAGCAAGCATCCTCCCTGCCATAAACCATGGATTTTCTGCTTTTATTGGCGTTCTTTATCAAATAAACACCTCTTCCTTGGCTGATAGTCTATTTCAATTCTTCGAGAACTTAGCAGTCAATTCCATATTCCGCCAGGGCTTTTTCCTGGGAGTGCTTTTCATCGGCATCTTGCTTCTTAACCTATCCAGAGAAAGATACTGGTGCCGCTACCTCTGCCCATTGGGAGCTTTGCTTGGACTCATCTCACGATGGAATGTCATGAAGCTTAAAATAGACCCTCAAAAATGTATCGATTGCTGGCTTTGCACCATCCACTGCCAGACTCAAGCAAGGCCCTATCCCGAAGAAGATTGGAAAAGTTCCGAATGTATATATTGTTATACGTGCAGTGCCATTTGTCCCACTAGCGCCGTTAGCTTTCCCATAAAATCCACACCTGAAGAAATCGTACGGGTCGATCTCTCAAGGAGGAAGCTTATTTTTACATCCCTCTTAGGGATAGCAGCTATTCCTTTTTTCCGTCTCTCTCCTTCTACGAGGCGAGCTTCTCCCAAGCTGATCAGACCTCCAGGAGCTCTTCCCGAGAAGAAGTTTCTTCAAAAATGCATCAAATGCGGCGAATGCATGAAGGTCTGTCCTACCAATGGCCTCCAGCCGGCACTGGCCGAAGCCGGGCCAGAAGGAATCTGGACTCCTATCCTTGTCTCTAAGATTGGCTATTGTGAATACTACTGCTCTCTCTGCTCTCAGGTTTGCCCTACAGGAGCTATACAAGAACTCACAATAGAAGAAAAAACGAAAATCAAGATTGGGTTAGCTTGGGTCAACAAAAATACCTGTATTCCCTATATCTTGGGCACGCCATGTATCGTCTGCGAGGAGCACTGCCCTACCTCTCCAAAAGCAATAAAGCTTGTGAAAACAGAGGTTAAGCTTCCTGATGGAACTATAAAAACTCCAGTAGCTCCGGTCATTAATACAGACCTCTGCATCGGCTGCGGAATTTGCGAAACTAAATGTCCCGTTGTTGATGAACCTGCGATTTATATAACAAGTGTGGGAGAAAGCCGCTCTGAAACGAACCAACTCCTCCTTGATTTAATAAAAGGGGGAGAAGAGCTCTTTTAGAAAATAAAAGAAGCTATTAATTTCCTAAAAATATTTGAAGCGGATGAATCAGGTTTTATTTTGGATAAAGATACCCCAACCCCTTATTTACACACTTATTATCTGATGACCTGTGTCAGTCCCGCCTGAAAGAGAACACCCCGACAAGCGATATCAATACAAACGCAATAAATAGAACGTCACTGGGGAAACGAAGGGAGCGTGGCTATGACAATATAATGATGATAACTGCGTTTGTAATAGATACGAACTATCTTCTACTAATCAAATCCCCTTTTTTTACTGGGTGATTTCGAACTCCACTGTCTCTAACACCTCATCCTCTGGGCCGATTATATCCACATGCCAGTCTCCAGTCTCATGAGCTTGGATTGTTTTTGAGGTCCAGGTGCGCCAGCTAGAGGCTTCTACTGAGATATTTACCCTTGCCCTCTCGACATCTCCGAAATACCAGACATGGGCGATCTCAATGGGTTCTTGAGCTCCGACAATCTTTGTAAAGCAGTAGAGCTTAGCTACCGAAACCTCAAAGCTGTCTCCGACATCGATGGGATCCCGGTCGACTACATCCCGACAGATGACAGCTTCTGCCACTTCTACAGTCCCTTCCTCCTGAGCTTTAATGGTTGCTACCTGGAAGAAGATAACTGTGGTTAACATGGCTAGGATTAAAAGCACGTAAGGAAGTCTCTTCATAATGGCCTCCTTTCTTGAAACGGTAATTGTGAATATTTCATGATTTTATTCGATTCAATTTAAGCATAAATAGTGGCTTTTGGCAATAAAAAAAAATATATCACTTGTGTTAGTCATGGAGAGCAGCACAGATGATTGCATCACTTGTCATTGTGAGCCCCGCAGGGGCGAAGCAATCTCATAAAAATGGATGAGATTGCCGTGTCGCTACGCTCCTTGCAATGACATCGAATAAGGTAATTTTGAAATAAAGTTTAATACTTATTATGAGGTAATCTTTTTTAGTTCTTCCTTTAAGTAAGGAATAACCTGAAACAAATCGCCGACAATTCCAAAATCTGCAACTTTAAAAATAGAGGCCTCAGAATCTTTGTTAACGGCTACGATGAATTTTGAGGAAGACATCCCAGCCAAATGCTGGATAGCCCCCGAAATTCCAAAGGCTATATAAAGATCAGGAGAAACGGTTTTTCCAGTTTGGCCGACTTGATGCTGATGATCTATCCAGCCAGCATCTACTGCAGAACGGGATGCTCCCACAGCTGAATGAGGAAGGAGAGAAACAAGATCCCTAAGAAGATCAAAATTATCTGATCCTTTCATCCCTCTTCCTCCTGAAACCACAATTTCAGCCTCGGTCACATCAAGTTCTGCTCCTTTCTCTCTCAGGATCTCAAGTGCTGGAGCTTTTATCTGATCTTCAGGAATAACCACCTCTTTTCTAATCACTTCCCCCTTTTTCTCTCCTGGTTCTCCAAGAGGAAAAACATTTGGCCTGAGCGTAGCCATTATTGGCGAAGATTTAAAACTCAGGGTTACAAAGGCCTTACCAGCAAAGATGGGGCGGACGACCTCCAATTTCCCGTCTTTCGCAATTGTTCTGGTACAGTCAGAAGCCAAGCCCACTCCCAGCTTGGCAGCCAGACGGGGAGCCAAATCTTTGCCCATCGAGCTCGCGGAAAATAGAATAATCTCTGGCTTTATATCCTCCACTAAGGAAAAAAGAGCCTGAGAAAAACCCGCAGCAGAATAATGGCTGAGGAGAGAATTCTCCACAACATAAACCTTTGAGCCTCCATATGGCAAAACTTCGGAAGCGAGACTCTCCAAGTTGTGGCCGACAAGAACAGCATTTACCTCTGTGTTTAGATCAGCTGCTCTTCTTTTCCCTTCTGAAAGCGCTTCCAGGGAAGATTTTTTAACTTTACCCTCTCTCACTTCTATAAAAATTAAAATCATTTCATCCCTCCTCTTAGATAACCTTAGCTTCGTTGTGCAAAAATTCCACCATTTTCCTTGCCGCTTTCTCAGGTTCTTCTTCTATGATCTTTCCTGCTTGTCTTGGAGGCGGACTTTCTATCTTAGCCACCTCCAAAAGGGGAGCAATGTCTTCTTCCTTCAGATCCAGATCTTCAAAAGAAAGAATTGGAATTTCCTTCTTTTTGGCCGTCATTATTCCTTTTAATGTTTCATAGCGAGGCTCATTCAATCCTTTCTGAGCACTGATAACTGCAGGTAAAGAAAAGGAAACTTTCTCCAAGGCGCCCTCAATCTCTCGATGAGCAGTGCCCTTCGTTCCTTCTATCTCCAGCTTTGTCACTACGTTAACTTGAGGCAAGCCAAGTAATTCGGCAACCATAGAAGGCACCTGGGCATTGTCAGTGCCCATGGATTGTTTTCCAAACAGGAGGAGACCATAGTCGGAAAATTTTTTCTCTAAAGCGCGGGCGATAATCTTCGCCAGTCTCAATCCATCATAGGTTTCAGGAGCGTTATCCTTCAGGAGAAAAGCCTCATCAGCTCCCATCGCCAGACATTTTTTCAAAATAATCCGCGACTCCTCAGTTCCAACCGAAAGGACGGTGACCTTCCCGCCTCCTGCCTCTCGTAAACGAAGCGCCTCCTCCACCGCATACTCATCATAGGGATTGAGAACAAAGGTTAGGCCCTCTTCAACAATTGTCCCCGTCTCATGGTTTATTCTTATCTTTGATTCAGTGTCAGGAATCCTTTTGACCAACACAAATATATTCACTTGTTCCTCCTCCTTGTATTTGCTTCACTTCGTTCAGCAAGAACGAAGCAAGACAAAGTAAATAATCAAGAAAGGTAATTTTTCCTATCCTGCCCTTTTCTTATGGTCTGCTCGTATGGCTACGCTAACGGCTTTGCCTAGAAAAAAAAAGACTTCGCAGCTGCTTTGACTTTCTCACCTTTTCTATCTTTATTTACAATAAATTTCTATCTTGATTTTGATTTAATCTACGAATCTTTTCAAAAGAAGGCTACCGTTTGTCCCTCCGAATCCAAAAGAATTACTCAGGGCATAATGAACTTCAGCCGGCCGGGCTTTGTTGGGAATATAATCCAGGTCGCATTCCGGATCAGGATGCTCATAGTTGATGGTAGGAGGCATAACCTGATTTTTCAGACATAGAGCAGTGTAGCCAACTTCAACTCCACCTGCAGCACCTAAAAGATGCCCTATCATCGACTTTGTCGAATTTACGCCAATTTTATAAGCATGTTCTCCGAAAACTCTTTTGATAGCTCCAGTCTCGATCTTGTCATTATAGGAAGTTGAGGTGCCATGGGCGTTTATATAGTTTATTTCTTTAGGATCAACGCCAGCATCATCAAGGGCCCGCTTCATCACCAGTACAGCACCCTCTCCATCCAGAGCGGGGGCTGTAACATGATAGGCATCTCCGCTCATCCCGTAGCCGATGATTTCCGCATAAATATTAGCTCCTCGCTTGAGGGCTGCTCCCAATTCCTCGAGAATAAGTATTCCTGCTCCTTCTCCAATGACAAATCCATCCCGCTTCGCATCAAAGGGACGAGAGGCTCTTTCAGGCTCGTTGTTTCTTAAAGAAAGGGCACGCATAGCACAAAATCCGGCAACTCCGAGTGGTGTAATGGGGGCTTCCGCGCCTCCGGCAATCATGATATCGGCATCTCCTCTGGCAAGAATACGAAAGGAATCACCGATAGCATGGGTGCTTGTGGAGCAAGCCGTTGCCGTGGCTAAATTCGGACCTCTGGCTCTGTATTTTATGGAAATCTGGCCTGCAGCTTCGTTAATGATGGTTGCAACCAGGAAAAAGGGCGAGATACGATCTGCCCCTTTCTCAAGCAGTGTTTTGTGTGTTTCTTCTATAAAACCGATACCTCCAATCCCAGATCCTACATGAACTCCACATCTATCTCCTTCCAAAGCAGCAGGATTGAGACCGGAATCTTGAACTGCCAGTTGAGCGGCTGCCACAGCATACTGGATAAAGGAGTCCATTTTCCGCACTTCTTTTTTTTCGATAAAACAAAGAGGGTCGAAGTCCTTGATTTGGCCTGCGATTTTGCTCGAGTGCTTAGATGTGTCAAAGCGGGATATAAGGCTGATCCCACTTTTGCCTTTAGTGAGGGCTTCCCAGTTATTTTCCTTTCCAATTCCCAAGGGAGAAACCAGACCGATCCCCGTAATTACAACTCGCCTTTCATTAGGCTTTTGGCGGCAAGAAGGGGAATTTCCCATCAGAAACTTTGAAGTTTCTTACTTAGAGAGATGGGTCAAGATATAATCCATAGCCTTGCCAACAGTAGTCAGCTTCTCTGCCTCTTCATCAGGAATATCCATTTTAAACTCATCTTCCAGGGCCATGATTAATTCCACTGTATCCAAGGAATCAGCGCCTAAGTCATCAATAAAAGACGCTTCTTCGGTAACTTGATCTTCACTGATACTGAGTTTGTCTGAGGAAATAGATTTTATTTTCTTCAATAATTCATCTCTTTCCATTTTTTTCCTCCTCTTTAATTAGCCTGATTTATTCATGAATTATGCCGACACCAATATTTATTTTCATTGATATCTGCTTGTTCCGCTGATTTCACCTCTAGCAGAACATTCAACCGGTCTCATATGCCTACATAAGCATTCCACCGTTTACGTTTATGACTTGGCCTGTGATATAAGCAGCCTCATCAGAGAGGAGAAATTTTACAGCATGAGTTATCTCCTCGGGCGTTCCAAACCTTTTCACAGGAATCCAATCTCGAAACTTTTGTTGCACAGACTCAGGAAGATTCTCAGTCATCGGCGAGGCAATATATCCGGGAGCTACCGCATTCACGGTTATGCCCCGTGAGGCAACCTCCCTGGCTAAGGATTTAGTGAACCCGATAACTCCTGCCTTTGAAGCGGAATAGTTACACTGGCCCACATTTCCCATCAAGCCCACGATCGAAGAGATGTTAACAATTCGACCATATCGACTGTTAATCATATTCCTTATCACGGCCTTAGAAAAATTGAAAACTCCTTTTAAGTTTACATTCAAAACCGAATCCCATTCTTCCTCTTTCATCCGCATCAACAGGTTATCCCTTGTTATGCCAGCATTATTGACTAAATGATCGATTTTTTCATTACTCTTGACTACAGCCTCTGCAACCTCCATAGCCTCGTCCATCCGAGAAACATCTGCGGCAAAGACAGCAGCCTTGCCTTTATTTTCCCTAATTTTATCGGCCACCTCTTCAAGTTTCTCCTTTTGAATATCAACTAGAATAACTTCAACTCCTTCCCTGGAAAGCTCGAGTGCTATAGCCTTCCCAATTCCTTGAGAAGCGCCGGTAACAATCGAAGTTCTCCCCTGAAAATCCATCTTAAATCTCAACTTTTCCAATGGCGTGGGGGATCTTGGCTATCCCGTTTTGAATTTTCTCTTGAACTTTGTTCTGGACAAAATCCTTGGCTAATCCCACAGCGTTCTTCACGGCATTGGGAGATGAGCGCCCGTGGCCGATTATACAGACTCCGTTTATTCCTAAAAGTTGGGCTCCTCCATATTCTGAATAATCTATCTTTTTAAAAATCTTCTTTAAATGTCTCTTCATTAAGAAAAGTCCTATTTTAGAGAAGACATTTTTCATGAGCTCAGTGCGAGCCATGTAAAAAAAGGTTTCTATGGCTCCTTCGCTTACCTTTAAAGCCACATTTCCTGTAAAGCCGTCGCTAACAATGACATCGGCTTTTCCTGAATACATGTCTTTACCCTCTATATTTCCGATAAAATTCAAAGAGGAAGCCTGAAGTTTTGCAAATGCTTCCTTAGTTAATTCATTCCCCTTTGAGTCTTCTTCACCGATACTCATCAAGGCTACTTTGGGATTCTTTAGGCCTAATACACTCTCCATAAAAACATGACCCATCACACCGAACTGCTCCAAGTGATGCGGACGGCAATTGACGTTTGCTCCTACATCTATGAGGAGAGTAAGACCTTTTAGATTTGGAACAAGCAGGGACAAGGCTGGCTTCTCTACTCCCGTCAAAGCTCCCAATATTTTTTTGGATAGATAGACGACTGCACCCGTATTTCCGGTGCTGACAAAAGCCTCTGCTTCCCCTTTCTTAACCAGCTCAGCCCCTATGCGGATAGAAGACCTCTTCTTTCTTCTGAAAGAAACTAACCCCTCGCCCATGCCGATGGCTTCTGTGGCATTAATAATTGTTACTTTTGCTTTTGAATGGTCGAGCCTTTCGTACTCTTTTTTTATAAGGTCCTCAAACCCCACAAGAAGGGTTTCAATCTTATACTCTCGGGATGCTTGCAAAGCCCCTTCTACCGTGACTCTGGGACCAAAGTCCCCGCCCATGGCATCAACAGCGACCTTCATCCGTCACCCTTCATCACTCTTCCGATCCATCAATAACCTGCCTCTCCCCGTAAAAGCCACACTCAGAGCATGCTCGGTGGGGCACTTTGGGATTTCCGCAGTTGGAACAAAGGGCTAAAGCAGGAAGGGAAAGAGCGTCGTGTGCTCTTCTCTTCTGTTTTCGTGAATGGGAATGTCTTCTTTTCGGATGAGCCATTTAACTTTTCTCTTTTATGAACATCTTTAATTTCTTGAGGCGAAGAGCAGAGTTCTTCGTAACACAGACACACTCGCTGTCTCTTATGACTTTCCCGCAAACAGGGCATATTCCCTGGCAATCATCTGAACATAAAGGCTTGGCAGGGAAAACTAAATTCAACTGTTCCAAAATCACCTCTTCGATATCTATCTTACCATTATAATAAAACAATTTATTTATATCATCGCTCTCCAATTTATCCTGGATCAATTCGAGTTCTTCAGGAAGATAAATAAGATCAAACTTTGAATCGACAAAGGATTCAAAGGGAACGAGGCAGCGGCTGCATATTAAGCTGAAACAAGTGATGATCTTCCCCTTTATTAAAATCTCTTCTCCTTCTTTTTTCATAGTGAGCTCAGTGTGAACAGGTTTTAGGAAAACGGCACTTTCCTCAATAAGGGCCACGCTGAGGAATTCAAAATCTTCGGAGATTTTTCGCCCTTCCTTGGGCAGTTTTTCAACATCTATAATCATCTTTTCTTCCAAATAATTTATCTATTATAACATCTTATTTACCTTTGTCAACTGAGGTAAAAAATGGGAGAATACACCGATCCCCAATTTTACACAATATTCTTGACACTACCCAATCGGGGACGAAAGCATCTACAAATCCTTGATTGGAGAAGGTTATGAGAAATAGTCTAGCTCCCTCCAGATTTTTAACACCATTCTCCATTCGCTCTTATCGGCGTCTGCGTAACTCGCCGGGGTCAGGCCTTGCCATTGGGAGAAGATATTTTCCTACCGCTCGCTCTTATGACATTCCGTATGATAAGGCCTGACCCCCCGGGGAGAAAAAGAGGACAGGCTACTTTTTCTCCCAACTTGATATCTCTCTATTTAAGAGTATAATATTATATGATAAAGCAATATCATCAATAAGGAACATCTTTTAGTTTAAAATATACAAAGGAAATAAATGGGGACAGGCCCCATTTATTTCCAGAAAAAATCATTGTTTTTGAACTCTGACCCGGATGGCTAAAAAAAAACTATATTTAATAGACGGCAATTCTCTCCTTTACCGCTCATATTACGGCATCCAACGCCTTTCTACTTCTAAAGGCTTCCCCACCAATGCTGTTTTTGGATTTATCAGTCTGCTCAAAAAACTAATGGAGAGGGAGAAGCCTCACTATCTTGGAATAGTCTTTGACGTTAAAGGCCCCACAATACGCCATAAAGCCTTCAAAGACTATAAGGCCAACCGCAAACCCATGCCAGAGGACTTAGTTGTCCAGATTCCAGTCATTAAAAAAATTTTAAGAGCATTCAACATCCCTCTTTTCGAGCAGGAAAATTATGAGGCAGATGATGTATTAGGCAGTCTGGCTCAACGGGCCTCCTCCCATAATGTTCTATCTGTCATTGTCACCAATGACAAAGATATCTTTCAACTCGTAGATAAGTTAACAATTGTCTACAATCCTGTAAAAGATATCTCCCTGGATGAAAAAAAGGTAAAGGAACACTTTGGCGTTTCACCCTCCCAGGTCGTTGATGTTCTCGCTCTATGGGGAGATTCTGCAGACAATATTCCAGGAGTTCCCGGAATCGGAGAAAAAACTTCCAAAGCTCTCATAAATCAATTTGGCTCTTTGGAGAAGCTCCTTAAAAATCTAGACAATATAGAAAAAACTCAACTTCAGGAGAAAATCAAACAGAACCTGGAGCAGCTGAAATTGAGCCAGCAATTGGTAACTATCGAAAAAGGATTGGATGTGAAATTCAACCTGGAGGATTTTTCTGTATCAGAACCGAACTACAAAGAATTGATTCCGATCTTTCAGGAGTTAGAATTTTCTTCCCTCTTAGCTGAATACATGAAGAAGCCCAGGAGCACTAAAAAACACTACAGTGTTATTTTTAAAGAAAAAGCGTTGCGAGAGCTGATCGCAGAGATAAAAAGGGCAAAATTTGTATCCCTTGACACAGAAACAGACAGTGCCTTTCCCACTCAGGCCCGTCTGGTCGGCCTGTCCTTCTCCACAAAGCCAAACCATGCTTCCTACCTCCCTCTCCGTCATGATTATCCAAATGCTCCACCACAACTACAGAAAGAGCGGGCTTTAAACCTTCTCAAAAAAGTCCTCGCAGATCCAAAAATAAAAAAAATTGGCCAGAACATCAAATATGATTATATAGTTCTTAAAAAAGAAGGAATCCGTGTCCAAGGCATAGATTTAGACTCGATGATCCTCTCCTATCTTCTGGAGCCAAATTGGGGCAAACACAATCTGAACAGGCTGGCTCTAACCTATCTCCAGGTAAAAGCCATTCCCTACAATGATATTGTCGGCAAAGGAAAAAATGAGGTCACGATCGACGCCGTGGATATAGATCAGGTTGCTCCCTATGCCTGCCAGGACGCTGATCTAACCCTTCAGCTCACCTCCTTGCTCTGGCCTAAAGTTAAAGAGGAAAATTTAGATTCCCTTTACCGTAAATATGAACTTCCTCTGATCGAGGTTCTTGCTGATATGGAAATGTGGGGGGTGAAAATCGATACCCAGGCCTTGAAAAACTTATCCTCTGAACTCGAATATGAACTTGGCCATCTCAAAGAAAAAATCTACAATATCAGTGGTGAAGAATTCAACTTAAACTCTCCTCAGCAGCTTGCCAGCATTCTTTTCGATAAATTGAACCTTCCCGCATCAAGAAGAACAAAAATAACCAAGAGCTATTCGACGAGTGTTAATATCCTCCAAGGATTAGCAAGGGACTATCCGATCGCCCAATATACCTTGGAATACAGAAAGCTCACCAAGCTAAAATCAGGCTATGCGGACTCTCTTCCTCTCCTTCTAAATCCAGCAACAGGGAGAATTCACACCTCATACAACCAAACCGTGGTGGCAACGGGCAGACTTTCCAGCAGTGATCCAAATCTGCAAAACATCCCGGTAAAAGGAGATTTGGGGCGCAGGTTTCGGGAGGCTTTCATCCCCGCCCAAGGGCACCTTTTCCTCTCAGCCGACTATTCCCAAGTAGAACTCAGGGTCTTGGCCCATCTCTCAAAAGATCCAGCCCTGATTGAAACTTTCCTTCATGACCGGGATATTCATGAAGAAACAGCAGAGCGGGTTTTTGGCAACGCTTCCATTCTCTTCAAAGAGGAAAAACGAAGAAGAGCAAAAATTATTAATTTCAGTATGATTTATGGCGTTTCAGCTTTCTCCCTGGCAAAAGAGCTCGAAACCTCAACTTCTGAAGCCCAGGATTTTATTGATCTCTACTATGAGAAATACCCAAAAGTTCACCAGTTTCTGGAAAAGAAGGTAAAAGATGCTCAGGAAAAAGGTTTCTCTGAAACCATCTTTGGGAGGAAACGCCAGGTCCCAGAGCTCCAGCACAAAGATAAAATGACCCAGCAGGCAGGCCGCCGCATCGCTCTCAACACTCCTATCCAGGGCTCTGCTGCTGACTTAATGAAAAAAGCTATGATCGACATCTGGCGCGAAATGAAAAAGAAAGATCTGAAGTCAAAGATGATTCTTCAAGTGCACGATGAGCTGGTTTTTGAAGTTCCAGACGCAGAAAAAGATGAATTGGAGACCTTGGTCAAGGAAAGAATGGAAAATGTTTTTCCCCTAAAAACTCCTTTGAAAGTTCACCTTAGTTGGGGAGTGAACTGGGCCGAGGCAAAGTAAAAAAGGGGAAAATAAAGAATTGGGGCCAGGCTCCATTTTTTTAGATAAAAATGGAGCCTGGCCCCAATTCTTTATTTTTATTGTCTTTATTACTAGAGTTGTTTTTGAAACACACGAAAGCGCTTATAAAGCTTTCCCCCCATTTTCACCATCTCCGCTCTAACTTTTACATTCTCTTCCAACTCATGGTGGGTATCAATTGTTTCCAAACCAGCTTCATGAGCTGAGAGGAGTGTCTTTACTCCCATAAAGACATCGAGCCCCCGGCCTCGATATTTCTCCCTGATGGCACCAAGGAGCAGGTCCAACTGTTTTGTCTTCTTCGCTGCTCGCAATATCTTCAGGAAACCAAAGGGGAAAAGATGGCCCCTCGCTTTTTGAATGCCCTCAGTTATATCTGGGACGGCAATAATAAAGGCTACCACTTCATCATCCTTCTTAACTATCTTCACAAGCCTGGGATCGAGAATGGGCATGTAACGCTTGGCCAAATCCTCCATCTCTTTTTCATCCAAAGGAGCGTATCCATAAATGCTACTTCCTGTATAACACTCATTCATAAGATGAAGAATCGGTTTTACCCAGGGCTTCAGTTCTTTTCTCTTCCGGAATTCGATAATTTCAAAGTTTCCCTTTCTCCGAATTCTCTCATAAATTCTCTTGTAAAATTCAGGAAATTCTTTAGGCACATCCAGTTTGTAAACAAAATAATCCACATCTTTTTCATACCCCTGCTTTTCAACAAAGTGAGGCATCCATTCAAAATTATAATAGGTCGCAATGGTCGCTCGATTCTCGAATCCTTCAATCAAAAACCCTTCGGGATCTTGATCTGAGAATCCATAAGGACCGATAATTTTTGTCATCCCTTTCTTCCTTGCCCAGTCTTCGACATAACTCAAGAGAGAGCGAACAACCTCCTCATCTTCCCATGTCTCCAAATAGCTAAATCTTGCCGTCTTCTCGTTTCTGTACTCATTGTAGCGAGAATTGATAATCCCCATGATCCTTCCTACGGCCTTTTCTCCGCAGAAAGCGAGCAATAGAACCGTATCACTGTAGGAGAACGCCTTGTTCTTTTCGGGATTGAAATACTTCCATTCATCCATATATATGGGATGCACCCAATTGGGATCACTGACATGAATCTTTTCAGGAAGATAAATGAATGTTTTCAAATCCTTCCTTGTTTTGAGTTCTCTTATATTTATATCCATTTTCTTACCCTTAAATCTTATCCTACATTATCAAAAAAAAATCAACAAAAAAATAGATGGTACAATTTCGCCTCGAAATTTTCAGAATAAAATCTTTAAAACATCCCCGTAGCCAGGTCTTTTTTTTTGCATTTACTCATACTAGCGCAATTTTTGCTAACCCATTACATTTCGGGTGATCCCGCGCTTTTTACAAATGAACAAGGGCGTGGCAATCTCATCCTGAAGACAGGAAGTATCTATCACGCTTTCATCCTTGCAAGGAAATTTTAATGCTTTTGTATGAGCTTGTTCAGACAGGCAAAAAGCAAGACCTGAGCCCATATGAAAGAGGACCTGAAAACGCGAAATCAATTCTACTAAGAATTTTCGCTTGCATTTTTTTATGAATATTTATAATATTGTACGATAAAACGGACAAATAAGCGATTAAGAACTCACATGTACGATAAAACGGACAATAAGTAAATGAAATTCCATAATACATTAGAAGAAATGTTTGCAAGCAAGGTCAAAATAGCAGTGATGAAACTTATGTGTCTTAACCCGGAAAGGAAGTACA